>JAQBWJ010000572.1 GCA_027625215.1 Candidatus Poribacteria bacterium | reverse complement strand
AAGGACGCGACGTTGAGGTAAAGGACAAAGGCGAGCGCTATCAGGAGATGACCGAAATCGCCGAGAAGTTGATGGATGAACTGCGCGGAATGCCCGGCGTCTACGACGTGCAAAACGATTACACGGTCGGCAAAGAGGAGTTCCGCGTCCGTCTCAACGCGGAGAAGGCGCGGCAGTACGGGCTGACGGTCGTCCAACTCGCCCAGATGGTGCGCGGCGCCGTTGATGGGTTGACCGCGACCACCTACCGCGATGTGGATGACGCGGTCGATGTGCTTATCAAATACCGCCCCGACCGCATGGCGACCCGCGAAGACCTCGAAGCGATGGTCGTTCAAACGCCGAGCGGCGAGGCGGTGCCGCTGCGCTCCATCGCCACCATCGAGGACGCGAGAGGCATCTCCGAGATACGTCGGTTTGAAGGCGAACGCGCCGTCTCGGTCTTCGCGGCGGTCGATACATCCGTGACGAGCGCGGTTGCCGTGAACGACGTGCTCATCAACGCCTTCGCCGACATTGAAACGCTTTATCCCGGCTATCGGCTCGATTTCCGCGGCGTGTTCGACCAAATCAACGAGTCGTTCGCCGATTTGGGCAAACTGTTCATCGTCGGGATTCTCGTCATCTACGTGATTCTCGGCGCGCAGTTCAAGTCGTTCGGTCAGCCGTTTATCATCATGTGCGCGGTGCCGTTCGGCATCATGGGGGCGATGTTCGGGCTGCTGGCGGTGCAGGCGACGTTGAGCATGGTCGCCATGTTCGGGATCGTCGCGCTGTCCGGCATCGTCGTGAACGACTCCATCGTCCTGCTCGACTTCATCAACAAGTACCGCGCGCGAGGGTTTGTCCGCAATCGCGCTATCCTGAAAGCCGGGTTTGTGCGCCTCCGACCGATCATCCTCACGTCGATGACGACGATTGGGGGGTTGATCCCGATGGCGATAGGTCTGGGCGGAAAATCACCCATTTGGATGCCGCTCGCCAGCACGATCATCTTTGGGATGAGCTCCGCGACGCTGCTCACCCTCTTTATGATGCCCGCGTTGTATGCGATTCTCACGGATATGTCCGAATGGCGTATGCGCCGCCGTCAAACCGCGCAAGGAGGCACGACATGAGTTTCAAGATGACCGACGAGCAAAAGTTCCTGTTCGATCTGCAAGGCTATCTGCGCGTCGAAGGCGTGCTGGATGACGAAACGCTCGAACGGATGCGCGCCGACATGGATACGCACGGCATCCAAAACCCGGAGAACGATCCCGGCAAGTCGCGTTTCGGCGGGTTCCTCTCGTGGGGCGACGACTGGCGCGCGCTGATCGATCAGCCGACGATCATGCCCATTCTCAACGAGATCATCGGGGCGAGGTTTCGCCTCGACCACGCCTACGGAATGGCGGCGCGCGGCGACGTGGAGCCGTCGGGTCAAGGGATGCACCACACGGCGGGGATGTTCGGTCACGGCTGCTTTTATGTGAATCACGGCAGGCAGATGCACAACGGGTTGGTCGTCGTCAGTTACGCGCTGAACGACATCCCGGCGGGCGCGGGCGGGTTCTGTTGCATTCCCGGCTCGCACAAGGCGTTGTTCGAGATGCCGTCGAAGTATTACCGCGTCGAGGACAACCCGCTCGCCCAACAGATTCCGATGAACGCGGGCGATGTTGTCATCTTCACGGAGGCGTTGACGCACGGCACGATGCCGTGGACGTTGAAGGGTCACGAGCGGCGGAGCGCCCTGTTGAAGTACTGCCCGCACTACATGCAGTGGGCGAAAGCGCCGATGTCGTCGGAGATCGAGGGGTTGACGACGCGGCAGCGGCAGATTCTGGAAGGGGCGTACGTATGGCAACGAGAGGCGATTGCCGCTGATTGACGTATCGATTTGTGAAAGGGGCGGTGGTCGGACTCCGCCCCTTACAGCCGATCAACGGTCAGATCACCGACATCGCATCCGCCCGAAACGCCTTCTGTATCTTCGCAATCGATTCCACGATATCGTTCATGTCGTCGCGCGTGCCGAGCAACTGGTTCTGATAGAACCATACGCTCTCGGCGCACACCTTCTCGACGTTCGGGCACGGCAACGTCCGCATCAGATGCGGGTACTTCGACGCGAGCCGCTTCAGCCCCTCATGTTCCGACAACACCTGTCCGTACCCCGACGTGCACGGCACGCCCTCTTTGTTCAACGCGGCAAGAAACTCGCCACGCGAGTGACCGCCGAAGCCGTCCGCGTCGTACTTCATCATGTAGAGGTGATACCCGTGCATCGAGCAGTACGGGGCGATGCGCGGCGGCGTGATCCCGCTCATGTCGTTCAGGAACTTGCGGACGTAATCGCCGTTCTCGTTGCGTCGAAGCGTTTCGTCTTCCAACAGCCGCAGCCGGACGTTCAGCAGCGCGGCGAGGTACTCGCTCGGACGGTAGTTCCACCCCATGCGCGGGTATTCCCATCGCCCGCCATCAGGATGACGCCCCACATCCATGAACGCGATGACACGGTCGCGCACATCCTTGTCGTTCGTCGTGACGGCGCCGCCCTCGCCTGATGTGAGGTTTTTGGACGACTGAAAACTGAACGCCGCGGCATCTCCCAACGACCCGACCCTTGCCCCGTTCACCTGCGCCCCGTGCGCCTGAGCGCAGTCTTCTACGAGTTTCAACCCGTGCTTGGTGGCGATGGCTCGCAGCGCGTCCATGTCCGCCGGATGTCCGCCGATGTGGACGGGGAGGATCGCCCGCGTGCGCTCTGTGATCGCCGCTTCAACCGCTTCCGGCAACAGCGTGAACGTGTCGGGGTCGATGTCCACGAAGGCGATGGTGAACCGTCGGTCCAGCGCGGCGGAGGCGGTCGCAATGAACGTGTAGTTCGGCATGATGACTTCACCCGCGTCCTCGAACCCGTCGAGGTCGAGCACGCCCGTCAACGCCGCCATGATTGAATCCGTGCCGTGCGGCATCATGACGCCGTGTTCCGCGCCGCAGTATTCGGCGAAACTTGCCCCGAACCGCTTCGCTTG
>JAQBWJ010000571.1 GCA_027625215.1 Candidatus Poribacteria bacterium | reverse complement strand
CATGATCTCGCCGGTTTCCATGTCGATCATCACGATTGGATGCGGGTCCTTCCAATCGGTCGCGACAAGCGTTCTTCCGTCGTCCGACCAGTCGGGACGCCCGCTCGCATAGCCGCCGAACGGTTCGTTCAGGTCCAGTCGGCGCACCTCTCCCGTCGCCAATTGAAAGAGATAGATGGAGTTTTCCTCTCGCGACAGCACGACAAACGCCAACCGGGAGCCGTCGGGATGCCATGAGGGAAGAATACCCGTCTCCGTGAGGAGTCGATCGTTGCCGCCATCGATGTCCATGGCCCGAATGCCCTCCTCCGGTTCGGAGCGGGCGTAGGCGATCCGTGTGCCGTCTGGTGAGACCGCCGGATGTCGCCCCCTTTCGGGATAAACGAACTCATCCGTGCCGTCACGGTTGATTCGGATGATTCGGGACGGTCTGTTGCCGTCGTGGAGGTCGAAGACAATCCGCTGTCCGTCAGGCGTCCAGTCCACTTCAAGAATCAGGGGCGCGTCGTCGGTGAGTAGGGTCGGTTTGCCGCCATCAATCGACATTCGGTACAGGGCGTTCCTATTGCCGCGAGCGACAACAAACACGATTTCGGTGCCGTCCGGCGATACGGCGGGTGAACGGACGCTTTCATTGGGTTGAGGTTCATAGATCGGGCGCGATGCACGAAACGGGGCATCGCTGAGGAAGATACCGTGCGATTCGGGCCCGCGATGTCCCGATCCGGCAAACACGATGGTCTCCGATAGGGAGCCGAATTGAACGGTGGTCAGCATCAGCGCGACGATCAAGGCGGGATTGCGAATCATCCGTCACCTCCTCTCGACAGACGATGAAGTGATCAGTAGCAATTCGGATGCCAGTCTGAGGTGACGAAATATAGATCGTGTCGGTCGGTGTCCTGCTACCGGGATTGCAGGTTCTCGTGCGATTTGCGCCACCCGTACCGGGTCAAACCGCGCGGTTTGTATACGGACAGCGTCGCGGCGATCAGCAAAAGGAGGAGAGCGGCGACTGCATCGACAACGAGTTGAATTCTCACCTTGACCAGATCGCCACCGGACATCGTGGTCTTTGCCGCGATGTCGGCGACGTAGCCGATCGGCTGCGTATGTATCAGCAGGAGAATGGTCGCAAAAACGGTCAACAGGAGTTTGATGACGACCCAATAGTGGCGAAATAAGCCCCACGTTGTGCCGAGCGATTGAATCAGTCCCGTCAACAGCGACGCAAGGCTCAAGGGGACGATCACGAGCCATGTCGTCAACTCCGTCGCAAGGTAGGCGGCGCGCACCAACTGAGCGTCCCGGCTGGTCAAGCCGACGACCGCATGGGCGAGGAAAACAGCGACCGCGCCGAGCCACCCGACGGACGTCGTAATGTGCGCGGTGAGCGCAAACTTTCGGAGTCGGGGTGTCATTGTCATCAGCCGTCGCTCCCGGACGGCAGGTGATTGCCGAGTCCGCCACCTGCGAGATGCGCGATCACGAAGACGACGAGCAGAATCAGTACGACGATCCCGAACAGTTTTACCCAGCGCGGCATGGCGGGAGGCGATTCACGGTCGCGGCGATTTGCCATCGAACTTCATCCAATCGCGAATGCCGAAACGGCTTCGTTCATTGCGCAAACAGCATAAGTAGATCGCACCCGGATTGTCAAACCGAAACGCTTCGTTCTCCGAAGGCGATTCGACCGTCGCGCATCGGTCTATGCGGACATCCGCCGTCGGGGACGCTCGATCGCTGCGTGGCGTTCGTCGCGCCCGCTGTCCCAAAAGAGAGGCGTCGAGGGGAACTCGTAATGTTCCTCGTACGGCGCGAGGCGTTGAGAGGCGATGCGTTGCTCGACGATTCGCTGCAATGCAGGCTCCATCCTGAAAAACTGGCGTCCGTCCCTCCGCCGCTGTTCGGTCGGCGAGTAGTCGCCGGAATGGATCGATTCGACCCCTTTGAGAAGTGCGGTGATCCACAGTACGTTAAGTTTTCCGCGCAAATCGAAAAGCGTGTCCGACGGAGAGACGGATAGCGGTTGAAAGAACAGAATGGGACCGGTGTCAATTCCGGTATCGACGAAGTGCACCGTGACACCCGGTTCGACACCGTGAAGGATCGCCCATTCCGAAGCGCACATCCCGCGAAAGTGAGGCAACGGTCCCCCGTGAGCGTTGAGCGTCCCGATCGTCGGAACGTCCAACACCTTTCGTCGCAAGATGCCGCCGCCTGCATAGATCAACACGTCCGGTTGAACATCGGTCAGCGCAGACACAGCGGCGTCGGAGCTCAACGAGGCGACGTCGAGGCGTCGAACGTCAAGCGCTCGACACGCATGACGAATATCCCGGAATGACGGCAGATCGTAGTCGCGATTGAACGTTTGCATCCATTGCACGCCGGGATGCACTCCTTTCGCGGAACGCTGCCTCAGAAGACGGCGCGCGACTCGCACCAGATGCGTCCCTCTGCCGTTCCGGAGATGATGTGCGATTCGCCGCCAATTGACGGTGGTGACATTCAGACAGAGATCGACGTCAAACCCTCGCCGTTTGAGCAGGGAAAGACAGGCGATGCCATGCAGTTGATAGTCTCCGTCGTAGGTCATTGCGAGTTTCATCTCACATCCTCCTTTGCACATGAGACGTCCCCAAGTTCGATGAGCGCGTCGAGATAGGACTTCGTCGCCCTATTCGAGAATGAAAGGATGCGTTCGCGTTTTCCAAATGTACGAAAGCCGGGGATCGCTCCGACGGTATACGGGTCCCATGAACGCACCCGTTGACGCAGTGTGACGGTATCGATCGCCTTAAGGGCGAGATTCAGTAGCCGCACATCGTTGTTGACGGAGTACAGTCGAAGCCAGCACCATGCAAGTTGACTGGTGCCCGCCAGACAGACCGATTTCAGGTCCCCGCGGATCTGTCCTTTTGGGGAACGGGAGTACCTTCCGGCGATCCGTCCGTCGATTTCCGCGCGCCTGAAAAGCGCCGTCGCAACTTCCTCAGTCGCTGCCTGGAGTCGATCC
>JAQBWJ010000570.1 GCA_027625215.1 Candidatus Poribacteria bacterium | reverse complement strand
TTGACAAGGAACACGGTATCTCACGTCGGCGATTGTAGTCGCCTCCTCACGATGACAGGTGGTGAGTTGGCAACGCGATGAACACGTCACAATGAATGCGGTCTTGTACTGAGCGATCCCCAGATGAGGACTACGCGGCGCGGGTGAAAATCGATTGAGCGGCGGGCACGAAAATCAATCGCGTGAGGTGATGCCGCAGTCACTATCTACGATGCCGCGAAGGCGAAGTAGTCGCGGAACACCACCCGCATCCCCTCGCCCAACCGCCGCCAGTCCGCGCCGTAAGGGACTTTCTTCAACCCGGCGATCCAGTCGCAGTTCAGTTCCAGTATCGCCGCGTCGATCCCGTGACGCGCCAAGAGCCCCTCGCCGAATGTGCCCGGGTTGCGGAAGTTGCCGCCCGTCATGCCCTCGCGGAACCAGGTGTGTTCGCGCATCAACGACTCGAATCGCTCCATGTTGGCGACGTACGCCTCCGCGCCACCGTCGGGACGGCTGACGTGCAACCTGCCGGAGTTGTCGTTGTGCAGGTCGAGGGCGAGCGACGGGGCGCGTCCTTCGGCGATCTGCGCGTCGAGCCACGTTTCGAGCGCGGCGTTCTCCGGCGCGAGTTTGGGGTCGGCGGGGGCGTGCCAGTCGCGGTTCAAGTCCATGCCGAGCGCGTTGAAGCGCGTGTGACCGCGCATCACGCCGTCCTTCGCCGCCATCGGCAGGACATCGACGGCGTAGCGTTCCAAAAACGGCGCGCCGTCCGGTCGCAGCAGCGCGTCGATCAACCCCTGCGTGAGCCAGTTGCCGCCCGGCTCCCAAGGATGCGAGCGAGCGCGAATCAACACACGATGCGGCGCGTCGTCCCGCCCCACGCGCACGATCTCCAGTGGGCGTTTCTCGACCGTCTCGCCGATTTGGACGATTTCAACCTGCTCGTGCGGCTCGATGCGTTCCAGCCAGCGGGTCAGGTCGGAGACGCGATACGGTTCCAGCCGCGCGACGTGCACAGTCCCGGTGGAGATGCGGAACTGCGCTTCGAGGGTGTTGTCCTCGCGTTTCGTCGCGACGACGTGCACCCAGTTGCGCCCGTCGTTCGACACGTAGACGTTCGTGCGGTCGGAGATGGGCGATCCGTGACGCCCGTTCCACACGTTGTCGAAGTTGCGAAGGATGAGGCGCACGTCGGTGCCCGCCGCGCCGTGCAGTGTGAAGTGCCAGTGTCCGGCGGCGCGGTTGGGGGAGGCGCGTTCGCGGTCGTACAGCAGATCGACGATGAGAGCGCCGTCGTCGGCGATCTCCCAGTTGCAGGGGGAACCGTTTTCGATGGAACTGTTCAGGTAGTCGATGCTCATGATGGTGGAGATTCCGCTCGCTTTTTTTGGTTGAATGGATGCGGGAGAGCGGGTCGCGGCGGTTCCGCCGGACGATTGATGTGGGAAAGAGTGAGAACCGCGTCGCCTGACATAGATCGGGTGATTGCCGATTTTCCACCGATCATACTCAATCGATGAATGTGTCGCAATCCAATCGAAAAAACCTCCCTGAGCGGATGTGCCGCGCAGGGAGGTTTCGTTGTGTTTCATTTCGTGGAACGTCGCCGGAGTGGAATGGGGGTCGGTTTTTAACCGAGCCACATGGTCAGCAGCCCGCCGACGCCCGCATACTTCGCAATGACGCCCGCCGACACGATGGACACCATCGCCATCAGTTTGATGAGGATGTTCAACGAGGGTCCCGACGTGTCCTTGAACGGGTCGCCGACGGTATCGCCGACAACCGCCGCCTTGTGCGCTTCGGAGCCGGGACCGCCGTAGTGTCCCTCTTCGATGTACTTCTTCGCGTTGTCCCACGCGCCGCCCGCGTTCGCCATCATCACCGCGAGGACGAACCCGGTCGTCAACGCGCCCGCGAGCAGTCCGAGTACCCCCGCCACGCTGAACAGCATCCCGACCACCATCGGCACCAGCACCGCGACGACGGACGGGAAGATCATCTGCCGTTGCGCCCCGACGGTCGAAATCTCGACGCACCGCGCGTAGTCCGGCTTCTCGGTTCCGTTCATGATGCCGGGCTTCTCGGCGAACTGTCGGCGGGCTTCATCGACCATTTGACTCGCCGCCAACCCGACCGCCTTCATCGTCAACGCGCAGAAGAAGAACGAGACGACCGAGCCGATGAACAGCCCCATCAACACGGAGGGGTTCATCAGCGTCACGCTGTAATACTCGGTGAAGTCGGTGAGCGTCGCGTGTTCGGTGAGAACGCTGCGCGTTTCGCCGCCGAAGACGGGGATGCTCAACGTGCCGACCCCCGCGAGGTGCGAGAGCCCGTAACGGATCTGCTCGATGTACGCCGCGAGCAACGCCATCGCCGTCAGCGCGGCGGAGCCGATGGCGAACCCTTTGCCCGTCGCGGCGGTCGTGTTGCCGAGCGAGTCGAGTTGGTCGGTGCGTTTGCGGACTTCCGGTTCAAGACCCGCCATCTGCGCGTTGCCGCCCGCGTTGTCGGCGATGGGTCCGTAGGCGTCCGTCGCCAGCGTCAGCCCCAGCGTCGAGAGCATCCCGACGGCGGCGATCCCGATGCCGTACAGCCCCATCAGCGGGTTGGCAACGCCGCCCGTCACGAAGTACGACACGGCAATCGCAACGACAATCGTGATGACCGGGTAGCCCGTCGACATCATGCCGACTGCGATGCCGTCGATGATCGTCGTCGCCGCGCCCGTCTGGGCTTTCAGGGCAAGCCCCTGCGTCGGTTTGTATTCGTGGGAGGTGTAGTACTCCGTCGCCCTGCCGATCAAAATGCCCGATGTAAGCCCCGTGACGATGGCGACCCAGATGCGCCAAAGTCCCGGCAGTTCCAACATGTACAGCACGCCGAGCACCAACAACGCAATCGCGGCGGAACTCAGGTAGACGCTCCGCGACAACGCGCCGAGAAGGTCGTGCATCGTCGCGCCCTCGCGCGTGCGGACGAGGTAGATGCCGATGATCGAGAGAAAAATGCCGACGCCCGCCACCGCCATCGGAGCGGCAAGGTACTTCAACT
>JAQBWJ010000569.1 GCA_027625215.1 Candidatus Poribacteria bacterium | reverse complement strand
ACGCGGGAAGCGATCGCGTAGCCGGTGAGTTGGTGGTTATCGTTGCCGAAGCGGTGGCGGAAATCAACCCCACCCGTGAATGCACTCGAATGGAGTTGGAGGGCAGCGGCATCCTCCGGCGGACGGACGACGGCGGCGGCAACCATCCCGACGGCGCTTCGACCTCCTCGAAAGTCCTTCTGGATACGCGACATGCCGTACTGCGTCGGTGGTTCGACCATCTCCGTGAGCGTGTCCTCTTTTTCCGTGGTGACAGTCGCCGACTCCCGCGCGGTGGCGGCGTGCAGCAGTCCAATTGTCCAACCGGAATCCGTTTTGCCGGACAGTTTTTCCGCCGACCGGATCGTCGTCACGTCCGGATGATCGACGTAACCGCCGCGTGGATCGGCGCGCCCCTGCGGTGCTCTGCCGATGCGGCGCGAGTGAAATAGACGGTCGCCGTCGCCGATTTCGAAATCGAGGATGTTCGAGCCTTCGAGAAAGAAAGGTCGCCGCTCCAGGAAGAACGATTCGAAGTCGCTCAGGTTGACCTGTGCGGGATCGGCATCGACCTGCCCGAAATCCGGGTTGACGGTCACATTAAGCGTCAGGTTGCCTGCGACGCCGTACTTCACGTCCATTCCCAACGTCGCGGATGTGTCGTTCTCCTCGTAAAACGGGTCGTTAGGGTCGTGAGGAGCGCGTTGCAGCCTCGTCATCGAGTACGGCGCGACTTCGAGACGTGGGCGCGGCTTGACCTCGTTCAACCCGCGCAGTTCGCCGAACTTGGAGACCATCGCGCTGTCCTGTGACGCAAGCGGCGCCCAGAACGACGATTCGTTCTTACGCGCGACCCGCCGCATGAACTGAATGCCCCATGTCTGCTCGTCGGCGCGCGAGAAACGGAGTTGGGACAGCGGGATTTCAAACTCCGCCGTCCAACCCTCGTCGTTGACGGAGGTTTTCACGTCCCACACAGCGTCCCAATCCGCGTCTTCTCTCGTGTCGTCGAATCGGTAGACGTCGCGCTTGACTCCTCTCGGATTGACTCCGAACTGAAACGCGGTGCGGCGGTCGTTGTACGAGTCGATGGCGACGAGCACCCAATCGGAGTAGGATTCCTGGTCGCGCCGTGTCAATTGGCTGACGATCGCGCCCGAATCGGAATCGTAGGCGCGGAACGCGACGTACAGCGCGGCGTCATCGTAGAGAACGCGAACCTCGGAGTGTTCGGTCGCCGGTTCGCCCTCATTCGGTAGATATTGAACGAAATCCGCCGCCGGTTCCGCATGGTTCCACGCTTCTTCCGTAATATGCCCGTCGATGCGGAGCGTCGACCCGTTGAGTCGCGTCGCATAAAGTACCGGCGGGGCAACTGCCTGCGGTGTTACAGCCGGTCCCACGACGCGACCGGTTCGGACAACCGTCTCGTCAATACTGGACCGACTTCCATCGGGTTGATACATGTGCGACAGTGTCGTGCAACCAACACCACCGACCAGTAACGGTGTCAGCAGCACCTGTCCGTATCGCCGTCCTAAGAACGACCATTCATTCGCCGGTTTCAATTTCGCGCCCTTTCTTCGAAAACGTCTATTATCGAGATGAATGATGCTTTATAATAGACATATTCGGACGGCGGTAACCGTGATTTGTTCACTCCGGTGAGAAAACTGTCTATTCTTAATCGCGTTGAATAGGCACACGAGTACGGAGAGTCGAATGTCGATTCGATGCCGACTGGCGGAACTACTCAACCAACGGGGTGAGGGACAGCGTGAATTCGCCGAACGAGTCGGTTTGTCCCGTCAGACGGTCAGCAAGCTGTATGCGAACCACGCGGCAGGGATCGAGTTTGCGACTCTCGAAAAGACGTGCCTCGGTCTGGGGATTCCCATCTCAGAACTGCTCGATCTGGAGGAACCGGAGCTGTCGCGGCGAGTGCGACGAGCGACGGACGTGACAGTCGTACTGGGCGCGACGGTGATGATGGCGACGCTACGGGGCCAACATCCTGAGTTTGGAATGTTGCCGGATCAGGTTGAGGCGGCGTTCCACCTCGTCCAACAGATAACATTGATGACTGATCCGGCGGCGCGAGTGAACCGTTACTGGTTTCCCGCCGTGACGGAATGGGGGTCGCCGCTCGGACGACGGGTTCAGGACGAGGAAGGGATCGATTGGCGACAGCAAGCGGCGTCTCTCCTTTCGTCTGCGCGCGGGATCGTCTTCATCGTCGGCACGGATCTCGTGAACGGGTTCGTCGAGTTCTGTCTGGACCGCATTCTCGACGTGGACTACGACCCACGAGGGAAAACGCGCCGCCCGCGGCGGGTGACGCCTCGGTATCGAATGAATTTTCCGCTGTGGAAGTCGAAAGGCGGGCGAGTTCTCTCGGACAACCTCGAAGACAGGCCCGAAGCGGCGATCGACACGCTCGACGACCGCGTCCTGTTCGAGATGAACAACGTAGCGGCATATACGGACCCGCGTAGCACGGAAATCACGCTCGGCTCCATCGTGTTCGTCGACGAACCGAACGTGTATCATCCCCACTGCACCCTCGTCGGAATTGTCGGTTCCATCCCCAGGGCAGATGCGGTTACCGCGAAACACCTGTTGCAGGACGCACATCTCAAAACGTTGGACGCCCGATTACGGCAGGCGGGTGCGTTTTCGGGTCCGATGTTCGTCGTCGCCCGGATCGATGCGAGGAAAGGCGATCCGGACGATCGCTTCTCGTTCGTAATATGAACCGCTCCGTTTCGCCGCGTCGACGCGGCAGCAAGGAATGATGGGAGCATGAGAGCGTGATGAAACAACTGTCCGCGGTCGTCATCGGCGCGGGATGGGCTGGAGAAGGTCATACGCGTGCGCTTCGGTATGCGGGCGTCGAGATCGTCGCCATCTGTGCCCGGCAACCGGAGATCGTCGGTACCGTCGCGTCGAACCTGGGTATCCCGGAAGCATCGACGGACTGGCGGCGCACCGTCGAAACGATCCGACCGGACGTGATCGCATTGGCGACCCCTGCGGCACTGCGTGCGGAAGTCATTGAAGCA
>JAQBWJ010000568.1 GCA_027625215.1 Candidatus Poribacteria bacterium | reverse complement strand
AGAAAGTTCAGCGGCTTGCCCATCTCGAGGGCGAGGATGGCGGGGGCGGTCAGGCGGCGTTTCACGATGCCGTCCGCGAGGCGGTCGATGAGGGCGTCCGCCTCCTCTTGGGGAATGTCTTCGGGAGAGACGGGGATGGGGTGTTGTTCCATGCGATCAGTCGTCTCCGCGAGGCGGCGCGGTCATGCGTTTGAGCCAGCCCCACGTCGTTGCGCGCTTGCCGACAGGCGACACAGGCAACAGGTACGCCGGATCATACCAGTCATACGATGTCGTGCCGATCCGTGCGTCCGTCAGGAAGTCGACGTTTTGTCCGTCGGCGTTCATGACGAACAGATGATTCGATCCGTTTCGAGTGGAACGGAAGACGATTCGATCCCGACCCGGCATCCAGATGGGTTCCAAATCCCACGCCGGATGCGCGGTCAGATCGACCTGTTCGGTTCCATCGGCGTTCATCACCCAAACATCCGTCACCGGGGGCACTCCGACGGGAACGTTTTCAGCGCGCTCGTACGCGATGCGTCGCCCGTCCGACGACCATCGCGGATTGTTTTCGCTCGCGGAGAGCGTCTTCGTCAGATTTCGCACATCGCCGCCCGTCGTGTTCATCGTGAAGATGTCGGATAATGAAAGATGTCCGTTTCCGCGCGTATGACCGATCCGTTGTCCGTCCGGCGACCAACCCGGACGCCCGTACCGTGAAATGGCGAGAAATCGCAGGTTTTCACCGTCCGGATCAACCAGATAGACGCCCGTTCCATCCCGTCGGAAGGAATGAAAGGCGATTGATCCGCCGTCCGGCGACCATGAGGGGTCTCGGTCCGGTCCGATTCGTTCGGGCGTCAGCAAAGGGCGGCGGTTCCGTCCGTCGATGTCGATGACGAACAGTCCCTGCGTTTCGGACGAATAGAACGCAATCCGCCTACCGTCCGACGACCATGAGGGAGAGTGATTCTCGACACCGGGCGAGGGAATCGGCTCCAAGCGCGATCCGTCGGCGGACATGAGGGCGAGGTCCCAGTCGAGTCCGTTATGCTCGGCGAGGACGACGGGCGTTTGCCGTACGGATTGGGCGAGCGCGATCGCTCCGATCAACGTCCAAGCGCATGTCAACCACGTTCGCATCGTCGTCTACTCCGGCAATGACGGCACATCCGCCTGCGTGTAGGCGTGGAAGGGAAACGGAAGTTTCGCGTTCGAATCGGCGGAGTCGGGGAGGAGTTCGCCGAGCGTCGAAAGAGTCGCGTTCCGCTGCATTCCCGTCGGCGCGGGATCCATCCGCACCAACCACCGGACTTGACGTTGAGGTTCCGTCGCGGAGCCGGACGCCATGATCTCACCGCCGGAATGCGCCAACTCGCGGACTTCGCCCGCTTTGCCGTCCCATCCGCCTGAGGCGATTTGGTGCGCCATTGGGTGAATGGTCGTTCGTGTCGATGTGCCGTCCGCGTTGAGGCGGTACCCCTCCGCCGTGACCGTCAGCAAATACGTTCCCGGCGAAAACTGCGGTCGCCCCACCTCGACCTCCTTCGTTGCCCAGGGATATTTCCAACGCCAAGTCGTCTCGAGTGTCTGCTGCGTGGCGTTCGACAGGGAGACCTCGAACGGCACGCCGTCCGTCATCACGGATGAGGCGACGTGGCTCGCGTCGGGATCCAGTTTGCCGTTGCGACGCACTTCGCCCCAAAACATGACGCGATATCCGGGCGGGGCTTCGATGCGGTAGCGTGTCGGCGACGGCTCGATGATGGGGCTGTCGGGCGTCGCTGGAAGCGCGGGCGCGTTGTCGGATTCCACGACCGAAACGACGAGACGGTCGCCCTCCTCGGACTGAGGCGCGTCCTTGCCGCACGCGACGACTGCCGCCAACCCGACAACGAGAACGATCCACCACGATTTCATTAGTCGAACCTCCCTTGCGTCCTCTTGCGTTACGACCGCGCTTTTCGCCCGATCCGATGCGTCGCGTGCCCATAAAACAGTTCGGCGCTCTCCATCAGCGTTTCGGCGACGGTCGGGTGCGCGTGCACCGTCTCGGCGAGGTCGAGCGCGGTTGCGCCCATCTCGACGGCGAGGACGCCTTCGCCGATCAACTCGCCCGCGCCGACGCCGACGATCCCGACGCCCAAGATGCGCTCGGTGTCCTTGTCGATGACGAGTTTCGTCAGACCCTCCGTCCGGTCGAAACTGAGGGCGCGTCCCGATCCCGACCAGGGGAAACGCGACACCTCGACGTTCAACCCCTTCTCCTTCGCCTCGGACTCTGTGACGCCGCACCACGCGATCTCCGGGTCGGTGAAGACGACGGCGGGGATGATGTAGTCGCGCGTGCCGGGTTCCTCGCCGAAGATCGCGTCGATGGCGATGCGCGCCTCCTTCGACGCCTTGTGCGCCAACAGGATGCCGCCCGCCACGTCGCCGATGGCGTAAATCGACTCGTCGTCGGTGCGCTGTTGGTCGTTCACCTTGACGTAACCGCGTTCGTCCAGCGCGATCTTCGTCGCGTCGAGTCCCAAGTCTTCCGTGTTGGGGCGTCGTCCGACGGCGATGAGGACGCGGTCGTAGAGCTCTTCCACGCGCTCGTCACCGAACGTCATCGCCACTTTGATCTGCTTGCCGCTGGTGGACATCGACTCGACCTTCGTTTTCAGGCGAACCGACTCGAACATCGACTCGGCGCGTTTCAGGACGGGACGCTTCAGGTCGGCGTCCGCGCCCATCAGGATCGAGTCGAGCGCCTCGACCATGACGATCTTCGAGCCTAACCCGGCGTACACCGTGCCGAGCTCCATCCCGATATAGCCGCCGCCGACGATCAACAGCGTTTCGGGGATGTCTTCGATCTCCAACGCCTCCGTCGAGGTCATGATGCGCGGGTTGCCCAAGTCCCACGCGGACGGCACAGCGGGGTGAGAGCCGACCGCCAAGATCGCGTGGTCGTACTCGATATATTGCTGCCCCTCGTCCGACTCGACCCGCAGCGTGTTCGAGTTCTCGAACGAAGCGCGTCCGCGCACGACCGTCACGTCGCGCGCTTTGGCG
>JAQBWJ010000567.1 GCA_027625215.1 Candidatus Poribacteria bacterium | reverse complement strand
CCGCTCTTGTGCCGCCACTTTCTCATAGACCGTGAACAGCCGTTTGTCTCGAATCGGGAGGATCGGTGTCGGCACGACGCGGGTCCCTTCTCGTTATGCGAGTCCGTAGTCGGCGGCGCGGGAGTCCCAAGGCGTCAAAATCTCGATCCCATCCGACAACACGACGACGGTATGCTCGAAATGCGCGGACGGCTTCTTGTCGGCGGTGATGACCGTCCACCCGTCGCTGAGAGTCTTGACGCGGTGTGTCCCGGCGTTCACCATCGGCTCGACGGCAAGCACCGTCCCCGCCCTGATGATGGGTCCATCCTCCGCCCGCCCGAAGTTCGGCACCTGCGGCTCGTCGTGGAGTTTGTCGCCGATGCCATGACCGACGAACGCTCGCACGACGGAAAACCCGTTCGACTCGGCGACCGTCTGAACCGCGTGAGACAGCAACCCCAGCGGCTCGTCCGCCCGCAACGCTTGGAGCCCCTTCAAGAGCGACTCGTGCGTCACGTCCAGCAGACGTTGATTCTCGTCGCTGATCGTTCCGACCGGATAGGTGCGGGCGTTGTCGCCGTAGTAGCCCTTGAGGATCACACCGACATCGACGCTCACGATATCGCCGTCTTCCAGCACTCGCTTCTTCGAGGGGATGCCGTGAACGACCTCCTCGTTGATCGAGACGCACAATGTCGCCGGATAGCCCATATAGCCGAGAAACGCGGGCTCCGCGTTCGCGTCCGTGATGATCTTGTAGGCAATGGCGTCCAGTTCGGCGGTGGAGACTCCGGGCTCGACATGTTGTTCCAACGCCATCAGCACTTCGGCGGCGAGTTGTCCCGCGAGACGCAGTTTTTTGATCTCTTTAGGCGTTCGGATGGGAACCATGCGACCTCCCGGTGCGTGTCCGTAGCGGGCGAGGATTCGACCTGAATCATAACCCTTGCTGTTTTGGAATGTCAAAACAACGCGGAAACGTTCGAGAGGCGATTAAGCCGCGTCCTGCCGTTCGATTAAGGCGAAATCCAATTCGACGAACACCACGCCGGGTTGAATCGCGCGTTCAATCATGCGCTCAACCTGCCGGAGTACTTCGGGTGTGGCGCCCCAATCGTTCGCATCATCAAGCCATTCGTATGGAACGTTCGTGACAACGACACGTACGCCGTCCCGTTCAAACTCATGTCGTTGACGTTTCATCTTCGTCATTCGGTTGCCAATCGAGTCTTGAAATCGTCCGCAAACACACGCTTTCTCAGATTCACTTCGTATACCGTTATGATAAACGTATATGGCGGTGTCGCGCCATCTTTATCGGCGGCGCAGACGTAAATCGGTCGGTCATTCACCAATCCAAATAGCAGATAACTGTGTCCGCGTGGGTCGTCGGGATAGTCTTCGATACGTTCCCCGACCAATAGTACCGCCTCGATCTCCGCGGCCGTCACGTTCTCTTCCAACATTTCTTGTGCTGCGTGAAGACCGATCCGATATCGAAGATACGGCATCCGACTACTCCTCCCGCAACGCCAACGCCGGAGACGACCGCGCCATCCGCCAAGCGGGATAAAGTCCCGCCAGCAACGCAGCCCCTACCGCCATCACGACCGCCTGCCCCAATATCTCCGGCGCAACGACCATCTTCAACGTCCACCCGAACGACCGTTTGTTGATGACGCCGATCATCACGGCGCCCATCAACGCGCCCACCGGCAACGAGAACAACCCCGCCGACAACCCCATCAACCCGGTCTGTGTGACGACCAGTTGCCATACTTGACCCGGCGTCATCCCGTTGGCGCGCAGCACCCCGAACTCTCTCGCCCGTTCCAACTGCAACGCCATGAACGCGCTCAACACCCCGATAAACGCCACAACCGTCGTCAGCAACCGCAAGACGTTCGTGATCGCAAACGTTCGGTCGAATATCTCCATCCCCGCGCGACGAATCGCCTCGTTCGAGCGAATGAACACCGATTGCGACGACTCGCCCGCGACGCGACGCGCTTCCTTTAGTATCGACTCCACCGCAACGCCGTCTTGGGCGATCAACCCAGTCGAGACGACCACGCGGTCATCCCAATAGCGGTTGTAGGTGCGGCGGCTCATCATCACTTCGCCCTGCGGCGCGTTGTAGTCGTAATAGACCCCGACGACGCGGAACGACCGTTCGCCGCGATCCGACGCCATCGTGACAAAATCACCCCGTTGAACGCCGCGATGGTGCTGGTACGGTTCCGAGATGAACACGATATCGTCATTCTGAAACTCGCCCCAAACCGCCTTCGGGTCGCCGTCCAGCAGATCGAATGCCTCGTATCCACGATCCCCTAACTCGGCGACAACCAACGGCTCGAAACCGTTTGGAGACGGAATCTCCACGCCGCGATAGGTCGTCTGCTGCGCCACTCCGTCGATCTTGCCAAGTCTCTCAACCAGCGCGGGATCGAGTCCGACGGGCGTGTTGTCTCGGACCTCAATCGGCGCGGCGATGTAGATATCCGCCGTCAGAGTCTTTCCCACCCATCGGTTCACCGTCTTCCGAAAACTGTCCGTCATCACCCCGACCCCGACCGTCACAGACACGGCGATCATCAACGCCGCGATTGCCACTCCGGTGCGACTCAGCGTTGAAACGACGCCGCGCGTCGCCATTGCGCCCAACACGCCGAACGCTCCCGCCATCACGGGGCGCGCGACCGCCATCGCGCCCACCGTCGCCAACGGCACAAACAACGCGCATCCCAATATCAGCGCGAAAATCCCAATGAAACTGACGATCAGGCTTTTGTGCGAGAGAAGGAGACACGCGACTCCAACCGTAAACAACGCCGCGCCGCTCACGGTCAGTCGCGGGATTGAACGTCGGGCGCCGCTCTCGACGACGGATCGGCTCAACGTCGCGCGGGGCGGCGCGTGCATCGCTTCGCGGGCGGACGGCAACGCGGCGATCAACGTCGCCCCCAACCCCATTGCAACGCCCTTGATTACCGTGCCCGGCAAGACGGCGACGTTTCGCACCGACACGACGAAGAACAGGTCGTTGATCGTCTGCGTTACGAGCCTCAC
>JAQBWJ010000566.1 GCA_027625215.1 Candidatus Poribacteria bacterium | reverse complement strand
CCCCGTTGTGGAGCCGATCCAGCCGATGGTAGGCGAAGTCGTACTCCCCGCTTTCCGAGAACGCTTCGTGCGCGGCGACGATGCACTCCCAACTGTGCGTCGTCGCGAAGATTTGCACGTCGTGGCGGCGTGCCGCTTCGCCCAACGCCTTCCACACGTCTTTCATCACAGAGTAGTGGATGCCGATTTCAATCTCGTCGATAAGGACGTATCCGTTCTCCTGTTCGATGACCGCAGTCACCATCGACATCAACCGTAATGTACCTTCGCCCATTGACGGGACAGGCATTACCCCACCATTTTCCAGTTGACCGTGAATCAACGGCACACGACCACTAAATAAGATTTCAAGGTGTTGTAGTCGAGGTTCTACTAGTTGCAAATTCTCAACAAGCATTTTCGATCGTTGCTTGAGAGCAATTCGATTGAATGACTCAACCACATCGACAGATGCTGATGGACTCGACTCACACAACTTCGCCGGAAGACTGTTTGAGAATCGTGGGAATACGTTCGGACTAAACTGATTTCGTAAATCGATAGATTGCGGCGAGTTTGTCACTCCACTATCTGTAAGATTGGTGTTGAGTGTCCGACGTTCAGGCATAGGAGACCGATATTCCATTGTTCGAGATGTTTGGTCTTTCCTTTCAGCGTGAACTTTAATAGGTTCATCAATGGAATAACCATAAAACACATCTCGCCAACCTTCGTAACCGTCGATATGACTGTCATTGTACAGAACCCGCCATTTATTAAGTCGGAAGATTCTCTTGGCGTCGGGCACATCGGAAAAGAACAAAAACGCCTCTAACACTGCGGTTTTTCCGACGTTGTTCTTGCCGCCAATTAGATTCACCCGCTTTAAGGCGTCAAACTCAAGCATTTTCAGGCAACGAAAGTTCTGTATCGTCAACTGCTGAAACATCACAATGTCCGATCAATCAAAAGTTCAATTACCGCGTCCGCCTCAACGGACACCACGATCTTCACCGTCGGCTCCCCGCGAAATCGCGGCGTCTCCCGCAAATCCGCCACCGTCTGCCCGTACGCCACCTGTCCGACGGTCTCGACCTCCACCCGCCGCTCCACAAACCCGAACAGCGACGGGTCGATCAGGTAGGCGACCGTCAGCGCGTCGTGGACGTACATGCCCTGTATCGCCTCGACCCGCTCGCCGAACGCCATCGTCGCGTCCGTGATGTCGCGGACGAACGCCGCCAACTCGCCATGCGCGCGCCCGACCGCCTCGCGCGTCAGGACGACCTGCTCCGTCACGTCGAGCGGGAACAGCGTCACGGGTAGCCCGGAGTCGAACACCTCCGCCGCCGCGTGCGGGTCGGCGAACACGTTGAACTCCGCGACGGGCGACATATTCCCGAACCGACGAAACGCCCCGCCCATCACGACGATCTCCCGCGCCGAACGCAGCGCGTCGGGGTCGGCGCGCCACGCCTGCGCGACGTTCGTGAGCGGTCCCACCGCCACCAATGTTACCTCATTCGGCGCGCGGCGGAGCGTTTCACAAATCACCTCCGTCGCCGAACGCGGATCGAGCGGCACACTCGACGGCGGATACCGCAGCGACCCATCCGGTTTGAGCAACGCCGTCGCCCCGCCGAGTCCGTCCGACCCGTGCACGTCGTCCGCGTGAACCGGGTGCCGTTTCAACGGACGCGCCGCGCCCATCGCCACCGGAGGACGCGACTCCGGTTGACAAACGTCCAACACGCGCCCGATGTTCGCCGCCGCCGTCTCGACGGGGATGTTCCCGTGCACCGCCGTGATCGCCTCGACGCGCACCTCCGGCGACCGCATCGCCAACAGGATCGCCAGCGCGTCATCGACGCCCGTGTCCGTATCCAACAGAATCCGCCGCATCGTTCTCTCCCGACACCCCCCGATGGTGTCACGCGCCACGCGCCACGCGCAACTTATCCCGCCCTGAAGAACGAATCGGGTTTCGCTTCTTCTTCAGCCCACTCGTCAAGGCGGCGTCTGCGTTGGCGGATTCGTCGTGCGTGACCGTACAGGAAGATCGGCGTGAACACCGCCCCGACCGCGATCAACCCGCCGACAATCCCCACCCACTGAAAGCCGCTCGTCGCCGAGTCGCGCCAGTCGAGCGCGAACATCGGTGTCGTCACCCCGAATGTTTTGGTGAAGGCGTCCTCGAACGGTTCGCCCTCGTTCAGCCGATGCAGCAGTGTTCGCAACTGCGAGAACGAATGGTCGAACACCAACGACCTCACCGCGCTGAACGACTCCGAATACGCCAGTTGCGCCGCCGACCCCTCCGCCGGAAACGCGCCGTCCAACTCCTCAAGGGGGATGAACCGACGCAACAGTTCCGCCGTCAGCAGCCGCGCTTGGTGCATCAAATCCCACCGCTCGGAGACGTACATCGCAAAGCCTTCGTGGAACCACGTCGGGATCGATTCGTGCGCCTCCCCCGACAAGAAACCGAGACAGACGTGGGCGACCTCGTGCCGCGTCACCTCGTCAAGCCGCTCCAGTCGTCCCGATCCGGTGGGGTTGAGGAGGGCGATGATGCCCTGCGTCGGGAAGGCGTACCCCTGCGCCCAATCCTGAATCGGCGCGTCGGAGAGTTGTTGAAAGGAGGAAGGCGAGTCCGCCAAGTAGATTTGGATGAGGCGGTTGTCGGGAAGGCGGAACTTCGCGTCGATATCCCGGTAAAGCGTCTCCGCGATGGTGAGTACCCGGTTCGCCTCCATCGCCTGATCGACGTGGTAGACGCGGATGGGGAACCGTTCGACGGCGTTCCAACCGTCCATCGGTCGCTGAGCAAACACGATCAAGGGCAGGCAGATCAGCCAGATCGCCACAAGAACTCGCCCGATGACTCGCGTCTTTGCCATTCGTCTCGTCCCACCCGTTAATCGCCCGCAAGAGCGAGTCCCTATCAAGTACGTCCGCTGCGCGCGGAAGTCAAACCGCTACTTGTCGTAACGGTTGACGACCGACCGACGTTGCCACAATCAGTTTGAGCAACACCTCTCGCCCCTTATCACCAAGATTGGATCGAACGACATGG
>JAQBWJ010000565.1 GCA_027625215.1 Candidatus Poribacteria bacterium | reverse complement strand
AACCGCCATAAGGCGACGGTGTGCTCGTCCGCTTGGAACGGGCGTTGAGGGTCGATGACGGCTCGAAAACGCTGATCGTACAGGAGCGTATCGGAAATGCGTATCTCACCGAGCCGACCTCCGAATGTTGCGAACTTGATCCGTTCGGGTTCATCCGTGAAGTTCAACACCCACGGGAGCGAATAGGGCCATGGAAAGCGGTCGTTGAGAGAAATGTTGGGCGACCCACCGATGTAGAAGCCATAGGACGAACGGGGCGTGGTCTGTCCATTGTTGAGATGCGTGAGATCGTCCGCGAGGCTGTTGCGGAAGCCCTGAAAAGCGGCGGTTTCGATCTGAAACGCGATGTGCGTCCATTCGGGCGGGGGCGTAAATCCGACCCCATCCGTTCGTCCGCCGACGTTCCATTGGATTAGTGTTCCAGCCGTGAAATCCGTGTACGGACCATCCAGATACACGGCGTAACATCCGGGCTTTCCCAACAACAACCAGAAATGGTCGGTTGGTGGCGTTTCGGGTACGGAGAACCAACCTCCGACGGTCAGCGCTTTCCCGACGACATCATCGAAGGCGTCGTCGTGTTCCGTGTACAGATAGCCGCCTTCAGGTAGGCGGATCCCCTCGTTCGGCTCCTGCGCGTGCGCCATCCCGATGATGCACCCCGCGATGAGCCAGCCGATGTGTCGCCGCAATATGTTGCGCCACATACGTCCTTCTCCCTTGTAGCGTGAGATGTGCACCATGTATTGGGGAAAGACTAACACATTCCGCGAAGGGTACGCAAAATTGTAGGGCGGGATTCACGCAACGCAATTAAATCGAGTCCACCAACGCCCGTGCCGCTTCCGTCAGCAGGTCGAACCGGCCCGCCGACACCCACTCCTTCCGCACGACCGCGCTTCCGACACCGACGGCGCACGCTCCCGCGTCGAGGTACTCCCGCGCGTTCGTCGCGGTGATGCCGCCCGTCGGGATGAGGTTCAGTTGAGGCATCGGGGCGAGCAGGTCTTTCAGGTAGGACGGTCCGAGATGGTTCACCGGGAACACCTTCACGAAGTCCGCGCCGAGTTCGTGCGCCGTGAAGATTTCCGTCGGGGTGAACGCGCCGGGCGCGACGACGCAGCCGTATCGGTGGCAGGTTTGGATCACGTCGGGGCGAAGCACGGGCGTCACGACGTATTGCGCTCCGGCGAGGATGGCGGCGCGCGCCGTCTCCGAGTCCAGCACGGAGCCGACGCCCAACAGCACGTCGGGACACTCCTTGCGCGCGGCGCGGATCGCGTCGAGCGCGTTCGGCGTCGTCATGGTGATCTCCACCACGTCGATCCCGCCGTCGGCGAGCGCGTTCACGGCAGAGACGAGGTCGGATGACGAGTCGGTGCGGATGATCGCTATGACGCGACATTCAAGGATGTGTTCGCGTTGGGTCTGTCTGTCCATGTTGGTGATTATACGCCGTCGAGCGTCGTCTGCGAGATCGCGGCGGCGGCGGCGTGCGCGGCGAACCGGACATCGGCGCGGTCGTGCGTCTTGAGCGACTCGACGGCGGACATCGCGGACGACGCCTTTGTCCCCAACTCCTCCAGCCTGCCGAGCAGGTGGATCAACTCGCCGACGGGAACGCCGTCCGTCTTGAGGCGCGCCGCGAGCGCGTCCACCTGTTCAAACTTGGCGAGCGCCGTCTCCGCGCTCTTTCGCGCCGCTTCGTCGCCGTCGGTGTTCATCATCTCGATGAGCGGTTGAATCGCGGACGGGTCGCCCAACTCGCCGAGCGTCAGCGGCACATCGCGCCGTTCCTCGACGCTGCGCGCGTCCTTCAACAGCGGGATCAGTTTCGGCACGAGCGACGTGTTCCCCGTCACGCCCATCGAACGGACGGCAAGTCGTCGGATGTGCAGATCGCCGTTCTCGTCCAACAACCGAACGAGGACTTCGGAGGCGCGCGGGTCGGCAATCGCGCCGATGGCGTGGGGCGACTGTCGGCGGACGTGGATCGAGTGCCAATCGTCCCACACCCACTGTTCGAGGTAAGGCAGCAGTTCCGGCGGCATCCTGAAGGAGCGCGCGGCGTCGTTCAGCGATTCCCACATGAAGTAGTGTTCGTCCGCGCCCGCGTAGCCGATGCGCCGTTCCGTCGGGTCGAGCAGTCGTTGGGCAATGGACGTTCCGGCGCGCGGGTCGCCGATCTCGCTGAGAGACGACGCGGCGGCGCGTCGGAGCGATTCGTCTTCGCCGCGATTGTCGAGAATGGCGATGAGGGAAGGAACCGCGTCGCGCGTTTTCGTCGCGCCGACCGCCGACACGACCGCCGAGCGGACCGCGCCCCGTTCGCGCGAGAGCAGTTCCAACAAGCACTGTTCCGCGTCGATGCCGCCGATCTCCGCCAACGCGCCGATGGCTGCCTCGCGCACGGAGTCTGGTTCCGTGCGGTTCTTCGCCATTTGAATCAAGGTCGGCGCAGCGGAGGCGGCGCGGAGGTTGCCGAGTCCGCTCGCGCCCGTCGCTCGGAACGAGACGTACGGCGAGGCGAGCGCGGCAACGAAGGCGTCTTTCGCTTCCAACGCGCGCTTCGCGCTCAACGCGCCCAACGCGGCGCTGCGGACGCGGTGCCACTCTTTCTCATTCGCCACGACGCGCAACAGCGGATCAACCGCGCGATGCTGCTTGAACCGCCCCAACGCAACCGCTGCGCTCTCCCGCACATTCGCGTCGCCGTCGTTTTCCAGCATCTGAATCGCTTGGTCGGTCGCCTGAGACGCGCCAACCGTGCCGAGAATGTTCAACGCCTCGTCGCGGATGCGCGCCTCTTTGTGAGACAGCGCGGTCAGCACGTCGTCGCCGACCATCCCGCCGTCTTTCACCAACGAGAAACTCACCTGCCCGAACAGGCTCGGCGACAGGTCTTCTTCGTCTTTCAGATGTTCCTCTTTGAGAACGCGCGTCAACCCGCGCGACGCGCTCTCAAACTTGCGTTCGCGCAGCCCGACGATGGCGTTCATCTTGGTTGTTTCGTATTCGTCGTCGTCAATCGCCTTCAACAGGGGGGCGACCGTCGC
>JAQBWJ010000564.1 GCA_027625215.1 Candidatus Poribacteria bacterium | reverse complement strand
TGGTCGTGTCGTTCACCAACCGCTTGGCGAAGTCGTCCCCGCCGACGTTCGGGACGTTGCCGCCCTTCTGATCGAGCCACGTCGAGGGGTCGTCGCGGTCGACGTTTTCGTTCGTGAGGTTGTCCCAGATGAGGTCAATGGCGGTCTGCACGTCTTCGGGGTCGATCACTCCGCGCACGACGAGGTAGCCGTTTTCCTTGAAGAAGGCTTTGTCTTCGGACGATAGATGCGCCATGTTCCGGTTCGCTCCGATGCGATTGCGCTTGCGAGAGTCGTTGGAGGTCGTCCGGCTCTTTTTACACGAATCCGGAGATCATTGCATCGTTTCAACGATTGATGTGGCTACGATGTCCCACGTTCAAGATACGGAGGTTGTCGCCGTCCGGTTCGAAGATGACGCGCCAATCTCCGACGCGCAGTCGATACTGGTTCTCTCGTCCTTGCATCTTTTCGATTCGTCCATGACGGGTTTCGCCGAAGGCTTCTACCGCTGCAACGATCCGCACCTGAACCTGTCGATCCAATCGTTCAAGTTCCCGGCAGAGCGCGGTTTGTCCACACTGGCTGAGGCATCAGGACAGCCCCAACCGCTTCTTCACGTCCTCATGGCTGTAAACCCTGCCCGCCTCGATATCGGTGTGGGCTTCGTGGATCGCGTCTTCCTCTTCCGCAGACGGTGGTTCCCCTTCAGGGCAACTATCTAACGTATACAACGGCTCATCATCCGTGAACACCAAACCCTTCAACATCCGCGCGACAGTCAGTAGGTCTTCTTCGGGCAGAGCGTCCACGAGCTGCCGTATCTCACGACGAAGTTCGGTTGCCATGACTCGATCTTTCCCGGACTGACGTGTCCGATATGCAAATCGCACTTCTTCGATGGTATCACACCGCGCCACCTTCCGCGAACCGCTTGACGGCTCCCCGCGATTCGCGCTAAACCACTTCCCAACGGATAAGGGGTACTCTCGCTCAACCTATCACGGAGCCGCCAACATGCCGCTGCAAATCGGACTTTCACGCGCGGACATCACCCCGCCAATCGGCATCCCGATGGTCGGGTACGCCGGACGCGGCGTCTCCACCGACATCCACGACCCGCTCCGCGCGATGGCGCTCGTGTCGGTGGACGGCGACGCGACGCACCTCCTCATCGTCTGCGACCTGCTGCAACTGCGTACCGAAACCGTCGCCGAATACCGCGAGGCGATCCACGCGGCGAGCGGCGTCGCGCCGGAACGCATCACGATCTCCTGCACGCACACGCACTACGGACCCAGCGTCGACCGCAACGACGACCCGATCACCAACGGCTACCGCGAAAACCTGAAGCACCAACTCGCCGGGATCGCCCGCGCGTCACTGAACAAACCCCGCCCGGCGCGGCTCGGCATCGGTCGCGGTACGTGCGACATTGCGATCAACCGCCGCGAGAAACGTCCCGACGGGGTGATCGTCTTGGGGAACAACCCGGACGGACCGGTCGACCGGGAGTTGATCGTCGTGAAATTCGAGGGCGAGTCGGGCGAGCCTATCGCGTGCCTCGTCAACTTCGCGTGCCATCCGGTCAGTCAGGCGTCGCAGATGACGGCGTTGTCCGCCGATTTCCCCGGCAGAGCGCGCGACATGGTTGAAGAGGCGACGGGAGTCCCGTGTCTCTACCTGCAAGGCGCGTGCGGCGACTTGAACCCCGTCCGCCGCATGGTGAACGCCTACGAGCCCGCTCGCGCGTCGGGTGTGCGGTTGGGAGGCGAGATCATCGAGGCGCTGAATCGGATCGAGACGCGCGAGGCGTCCGGCGTTGAGGTGGCGTCCACGACGGTTGCCCTGCCGCGTTACATGTACGGCTCGCAAGGAGATGCCGAGATGCTCGCCGTCGAATTGGAATCGCAGGTCGCGCGGATGGAGGCGCAAGACCCAAACTCCGGCTCGTTGTGGTGGGCGAAACTGCGCCATCAGCGGGTCAGCGAGGCGGTCGAAAGTTGGAAATCGGGACAACCACTTGACACGGTGGAGGCGGAACTTCAGGCGTGGAGAGTCGGCGGGATCGCGTTCACGTCCGCGCCGGGCGAGATTTTCACCGAGAACGGCGCGCTCGTCAAACGAGAATCGCCCCATGGGGACACGTTGTTTCTCGGCTACACGAACGGCTCCATCGGGTATGTGCCGACGCGCGACGCCTACCCGGAAGGCGGCTACGAGGTGACGCACGCCTGTCAGGTCGATCCCGACGCGGGCGACATGATCAACAACGCCTGTCTCGATGTGTTGAACCGACTCGGCTGAGGACTCGTTTATCTCTATACACGTTCCGATTCACCCGATATACTTGAATGAAAATTCGCCTAGCGCGACCTTACGATCAACTTGTTTTCGTTCCGGGAGCGACAGATTCGCCGGAAAGAGAACCGATAACCGGCGCGTCACGCGCGCCTTCAACAAGAGTAGGGAATTGCAATGAAACCAAGTCGTCTAAAGTTCGTGTCGTTTGGGCTCATGTTCGCGTTGATGACCGCATGGATGGCGTGCAGCGAAGACGAAGAACCCGGCATGGACGAAGAAACCGCCGAAGTGACCGGCAACTACGACGTTGTCTCGATCAGCGGCGCGCCGCTTGAATCGTTGATCGCACAGCAGGCGGAAGCGCGCGGCGCGGACGTGAACGCCACCGTCACGCTCGATATCGACACGGCGAACACATTCACGATGTCGCTGCACGTCGACGTTTTTGAGATTCAGACGGAACAGGGCGTCGTGCCGTTCCCCGAAGGCACGTTCCTGCAATACGACATCAAGGGGACGTACGTCTCCGACGCGACGACGATCACCTTCTCGTCAGGTCCGGGGGAATGGACGCTCTCTCCGGAAGTCGAGGCGTTCGCGGAAAACTTGGGCGCCATCGGGTTCGAGGACATGTCGACGTTCGACATCATCGGACAGTTCACCGGAACGTGGGTCGCGTCGGGCGAGAACGTCACGTTGGACAGCGGCACGGGACTCGGGTACTTCCTCGTCCGTCGCGCCGAATAGTTCAACGACGGTTGATTCCAACAGATGGAACGC
>JAQBWJ010000563.1 GCA_027625215.1 Candidatus Poribacteria bacterium | reverse complement strand
GACCCGTCCCGGAGGCGGTTTTTTCAAGACCCCCGTCCTGTGGCTCGGGTTCGGTGTCGCGGCGTCCATCAGCGCGATGAACTTCCTCAACTCGATCTACCCCGACGTTCCATACATCCCCGTCAAACGGCAAGACCTCCCCATCGGCGTGCAGGAGTTGAACAGCATCCGCGTCGCATTCTATCCGTTCGCCATCGGGATGTCGTTCTTGATTCCGCTCGACCTATTGTTGTCGTGTTGGGTGTTCTACTGGTTGTATCGGTTGGAAATCGTGTTCGGTGAGGCTGTCGGGATGAATAAAGTTCCGGGCTTCCCGTTCGGGAACGAGCAGGGGTTCGGCGCGTACCTCGCAATTCTTCTGTTCGTGATGTGGACCGCTCGCGGGCATCTGAAGAACGTTTGGCAGATCGTATCGGGTCAAGTGAAATCCGCGATTTTGCCCGACAAAGACGAGGCGATGCCGTACCGAGTCGCCGTCTTTGGGTTTATCGGTGCGATGGGCTTCCTGATGGTTTTCGCGCTGCGAATGGGGATGTCCTACTGGGCATTTCTCGCGTTTTTCGGCATCTACTTCACGCTCGGCACGATGATCGCGCGGATGCGGGCGGAACTTGGCTTCATCGTCCACGACCTGCACAACATCGACCCGCACAGCATGTTGGTCAATGCGTTCGGAACGCGGCGGCTGGGTCCTAAAAACTTGACAGCGTTCGGGATGTTCTTCTTCTTCAATCGCGCGTACCGGGCGCATCCGGCTCCGGCGCAGTTGGAGGCGTTCAAGTTTGCGGAACGCGCGGGAATCCACCCTCGCAAATTCGTCTACGTCATCTTGATGTCCACCGTTGTCGGAACGCTCATCACCTTCACAATGCTGACGAACCACTACTATACGCACGGCGCGGACACAGGTCATTATGGTCCATGGGCATTGGGATTCGCGCGCGGGCTGTACGGAATGCTCGATGGATGGCTTACCTTCCCTAGCGAGACGGATGTTCCGGCGGTCGCGTTCATGGGGGTTGGGTTCGGTATCGGCGCGGCGATGATGCTGATTCGGGCGCAATTCCTCTGGATGCCGCTCCACCCGCTCGGCTATGCGATGGCGAACAGTTGGGGGATGCAGAACTTATGGTGTCCGTTGTTCGTCGCGTGGTTGCTCAAATTCGTCATCTTGAAACAGGGGGGGCTTGGCGCGTACCGTAAGATGGTGCCGTTCTTTCTCGGATTGGCGCTGGGCGACTACGTGTTCGGCTACACTTGGAGCATGATCAGCGTCCTCGTCAATCAAGACCTCTACCAGTTTTGGCCCTGATCCCGTATGAATCGAACACCAGATTATTCGACTCATTCCCGCGCTCCCGTCCCGACGGCGCACCAACTTGATTGGTGGCAGTTGAGTAGCGTTCGCTTTTTCGACCGAATGACCGACCCAATGTGGCGCGAATGGGAACATTCCGCCAACCGTGTCGAGATTGGTACGGGCGACCCGGTGTCGTTACCGCTTTCCGCGCATCGTTGGGTGATCGTGTCGGAAACGACCCGCGTGCGGATCGCGTTGATCGTCCCGAACGAAAAACCGCCCTCTCACGACGCGGACGCCGATCCGCCGAAACCGCCTCCCATCGTCCACGTCGCGGAAATGGGCGATCTGTTTGGCGACTTGACGACGCCGACATCCGCCGTAAAACCCGTGATGACGACTCAGGCGTTGCGCGGCGGCATCTTGTGGTTGATCCCGGAGGACACCTTTCGCGGGTTCGTGTGGAAGCACGGGCAATGGCAACTCCCCGCCCCGTTAGCGGCGCGATACGGTCGAATCAATCGACGTTTGTACAAAGTCGGTGCACGGTTGGAGGATTCGTTGCCGATTCCACGCTTATCGCTCGAGACGTTGTGGGGCAAGACGAGGTGCGCGCGCGCATCGGCGGCACTGCTCGAACTGATACGTCGTGGACATGACACAATCGGCAACGAGCGCCGCCTGAAGGGCGTCATCCCTAAGTGGTTGTTTGCCCAAATGATCGGCGCGAATGAGGACTGGGTACGGATGTGGATCAAATACGCGGAGTCGGAACACATCATCCGCCATCGACTCGGAAGGTGGAGCGCGCTCGATCCTTGGCAGTTGCACCGGTGGGCGGATCGTCGCGCGCTGGACTTCACCTTCGATATCCCGCCCGACCCGTTCGAGGAGATGACGGTGAGCGACCCGTCTGTCGGCAGAGCCTCGCGCAACTCCGATGGCACCACGCCGACAACTCCCGCGCCGGACCATGCTCGCTAAGTTCATCGCGGGACTTGGAACGGGAACGAGCCTCCTCCAATTCGTTCGGATCGTACCGATTCCCCTCGCATAAACGCGCGCATCCGCGCTTGAACGACGTCGTTGAAGTAGAACAGGTCATACCCGTGACTCGCGTTTTCGACGACCAGATGTGATCCGTTTGAAAACCCGTCCAGTAATTCCTCGGCATTGGCGGATGGTGTCCTTCCATCCAGCGACCCGCTAATCATCAGCACGGGAACATCCGAGACAATTGGAGCTCGGTAGGCGTCGCCTGAATCAAGGTCTGGAAAGGCGTCGGAGAGCGCGTCAACGGGAAAGTTGATCGCGTCGCCGAGCAGCGTTTCGCGCGCCTCTTGCCGAACTCTTTCCGCTCGCTCCGATGAAACGCCTGACGCGATGGTGGTCACTACGCCCATCATTGACCCGACCCGACCCGTACGTGTCGCGTACGCGAACTGCGCGACGGGGGTCAGGTCGCCTTGTTCCAACGCAACCGTTGCCGCCGGAAGGTTTATGAGCGACCAGGTGCGACTGACGGTGTTCGACAACCACCAGCAAGGAGCGAACGCGCCGACCGAGACAAATGTCGTCTCTCCAGTTTGAGGATGGACGAGTTCGACCCGAACGGGTCCCGTTTCCAATCGGCGAAGCGTCCGCGTCACAACGCCCAGAAAGTCTGGGACAATGGCGCGCAACGAGTCGTCCGCATGAAAAATCGCGTCCACCGCTTCCAACTGCGTTTGGATAGTCGAAGGTAGTTTTATTTGCGCGTGGTCGGGTCCTGAAACTCCC
>JAQBWJ010000562.1 GCA_027625215.1 Candidatus Poribacteria bacterium | reverse complement strand
ACTTGGTGTTTCTGCCGGACGGCGGCGACGTTCAACTCGATTTGACCGAATTCCCGAGCGGCGATTTGGTCGAAGCCCGCTGGATGGACGCCTACACTGGAGAGACGGACGTTGTCGAGGTGGAAGACCGGAACTTCAGGTTGAAACTCGAAAACCCCCTGACGGACACGGCGAACCCTTGCGTCGTCTATGTGCGTAACCGCTCGGAATCAACCGTCTTTTTGGAAGCGGAGGAGCACGCAAGCGCGCTGATCGAGGCGGAGGCAATGGCGATTTCGGTATCGGAAGAACGGTAGGGTGAAACGATCACCAAAAAAGTACGCCTCTTTCGCCACAAAGGAGGTTGACATCCCCTTTCGCCGTCCACAGTAAACGTTCGCACGATGTCAACCATGACACGTAAGTGTCTTCCGCAACATACGGGCGACGTTTCCTTCGGGGGGCGTCGCCCGTCTTTTCCGGTGCGTACTTGCCGAGTACTCGGATTGGATGTGGATGTACGACGCGATCTTACAGAGATACGAACGGCTCGTCGCGGGACTCGACGTGTCGGGGCAACCGACATTGGCGTTCACCCACCGCGCGCGCGTGGAACCTCCAAGACGGTTAGGCGTGTTCGCGGCGTCGTTCAATCCGCCGACGCTGGCGCACGTTCGACTGCCGGAGCTCGCGCGTGAGCGGTTCGAGCTTGATGAAGTCGTTATGGAGTTGGCGAAATCGAACGTTGATAAAGATGTGTCGGGAGCGCCGCTTCACGAACGATTGATGATGGTGCGCTTGCTCGCGGAGTCGCGCGGGTGGATGAGCGTCGCGGCGAGCACGCACGGGCGGTTTCTCGACAAGATGGACGCGATTCGGGGGCATTTCCCCGACGCGGCGGTGTACTTTGTCGTCGGGTACGATACGTTGGTGCGTATTTTCGACCCGAAGTACTACGTCGACCGGAACGCGGAACTCGCCGACCTGTTTCGCCAGTGCGCGTTCATCTGCGCGAACAGGGCAGAGGCGGGGTTGGAGGATGTTGAGGCGTTGATGGCGCAAACGGAGAATCAAGCGTTTGCCGGATCAATCCACACGCTCGTGCTGGATGACGAGGTCGCCTCCATGTCTTCGACCGACGCGCGGCAACGATTGTCGGACGAGGCGTTGGACGCCGCGCTCATTGATCCTGCGGTTCTGAGATATATTCAAGATCGCGGGTTGTATCGGTCGGGATGAGACGCTTCGATACGAAACGGCGGATGCGTTTCCATGTGACGCATCCGCCGTTGGTTGAGCGCGGCAAGCGCGTTGTCAGCGACGGAGGTCGCCCCACGTCGTTGCCAACTTGCCGCTTGCTTCGACGGCGAGCGCGTCGGACGTGATCTCGATGGAGAGGATGTGCAGGTTGCGGTCCTTCGCCGGAGCCGGGTCGGGTTGCCATTGGTCGTTCAGGAACCAGACGGCGAGTTGTCCTTCCGTCCCGCCTTCAATGGTGATGAGCGTTTCGCTGGTCGCCCAGTCGTCGTTCGTCTTGGTATCAGCGCGCGCTTTCTCCAAGAGAAGGATGACCTCTTCCTCTGGGTTCCCTTTGTGCGCTGCCAAATCTCCAACGACTTCGGCGAGTTTGTTCTTGCGGGCGTCTTTCGTGTAGAGCCGCACCTCGAATTCGCCCCAGATATCCTTGTCGCGGTCGCCCGGATCAAACTGGTCGCTCTTGCTTTTGATGGTGAACAGGTAGTCGCCTTTGACGGGGAAGACGACGAAGTCGTCCGTCACGATGGGCTCGCGCGCCCCCCAATAGTGCCAGCCTGCTCCGGCGACGGCGGGGATCGCGCCATGAAAGTTGCCGAGATCGTTGAAGTGATGACCGTCCTTGTTCGAGTCTTTCGATCCCTCGAACTTGACGGGCACGTCCACATCCGCGACGGCAACGTTCGCCCCAATGACGAGGCTCACACACAATGCGATACTCCATGCGAAACGCATGAGTTCCCTCCCTTATCCTAGTTGTGTCGACCGTCCCGAATTGGTGAGACCGGGACGATGGCGTTGTCGTGTTCGATCAACAATGATTCTAATAAAATCCCGATATGGTGACAAGCGATTATTCACCCTACGGTTCAAAGCGCGACGCGACGCGCGGATTGCGTCTGCCTCGCCGGACGCCCTATAATCCGGCGATGCTTCGCGGTGCGATGACGCGATCTCACCGACTCCACCTTACCCCCCTTCAATCCGAAAGGAACCGGAATCATGCCGCGAGAAGTTCGCTGGGAACGGATGTTTCTCGATGAGTTGGAGGCGGCTTACGAGGCGTGCCCCGTCGTGTATTTCGCGTACGGGTTGTGCGAACCGCACGGACCTCAGAATACCGTCGGGTTGGACGCGCTGAAGGCGCACGCGATCTGTTGTCGAGCGGCAGCGGAGCACGGCGGGATCGTCGCGCCGCCGGACTATTGGCATATCCACGAGATCGGCGGCTACGCGGTGTGGGCGGAACGAGCCGTCGGCGAAGTAAACCGTCACTGGATGACCTGCGTGCCACCGTGGATCCATTTTCGCAACGTCGTCTATCAGATTCGCGCCGCCGACGCCGCCGGCCTTCACGCGGCAATCCTGCTGACGGGTCACTATGGGCCCAACTGGGAAGACTTGAAAACGATTGTCAACCTGATTCAACCGTACGTCGGGGCTCGGTTGTATGCGCTGCCCGATTTCGAGGCGAACAAGCCGGGGTTCGACGGCAACGGGAACTCCGGCGACCACGCGGGGAGGGTTGAAACGTCGCTGTTGTGGGCGTTGGAGCCGGACTGCGTCGATGTCTCGCGTCTGCCGGACAAGGACGACAACGCGCCGCACTTTGCGATGGGCAAGAACGCCTACGACGCCGACCGCAAAATCGGGGAACGGATGGTCGCCGATGAGGTGAAGTGGCTCGGCGAGAAGTCGGCGGAATTGCTGGCGGAGTACGCGCGCGTTCAACCTAAAGAGCGGTTCGTCACCTACGAGCAGGTCGAAACGGTGTGGGAGGAGGTCGTGCGTCCCGCGCTGCCGGACTTCAAGACGCTGAGGACGACGTGGGGCAACGACGGCGTTTCGGAGGGCT
>JAQBWJ010000561.1 GCA_027625215.1 Candidatus Poribacteria bacterium | reverse complement strand
GAACAACTGCTCCGACATGCCTCTGACGTCGTCCTGCGACCAGCCGAGATCGGTGCGCAGCCGTTTGACGTAGGCGATCTGCTTCTCGGTGATGCCGCCGACGGTGCGGGACGTCGTTCGCGGTTGAGACCGGCGCGAACCGCTTCTTCCATCGCGTCCTGCCGACTGATCGGCGTCGCTGTCGTCGTCCATCAGATGGAGACCGATGCCGAAGAACTGACAGCATTTTTTGAAACCGTCCGTGATCGCCGACTTCGTGTCGTCTCCGAGGGCGAAGGCGATCCCTTCGTCGTTGCGGACGACGCGCTTGCTGCCCGCCTGCGTTTTGACGACGCCCGCTGCGGTTACTTTCACGACGGCGATGATTTCGTCTTCGGCGTGTTCCTCCTTTCCGCGGTTGACGCTCACGACATCGAGGCTCCAGTCGTAGTCGAACACTTCGTTCATACGACGGATGTATTCGCGCGCCGGAGCGTAGGTGATCGGTTTGCCGTAGGAGCCTTTGCGGCTTTTCAGCGTGGACGGGTCGAACTCTCGTTCGATGGTGTCGACGTTCATGTCGTCGTACCTTTCATTCAAAGGGGAATCAGATTCAGGCGGCGCGCGGTACGGATCATGTGCCGCACGCCGCGATGGACGTAGACTCGTGATGATGCGGGTTTGACGCCGAGACGCCGCGCGATCTCCCGGTGGGGAAGTCGCTCGACATAACGCAGTCGGACGGCGGTTCGGCAGGTTTCGGAAGGGATCGATTCGATCAGGCGGGAGAGCGCCTCGCTCGACTCGTCGTCGAGCAATCGGGACAGCGGCTCCGGCGGGGAACGTCCGGCGACGGTCCGGTCGCCGTAGCGCGCCTCGCGCCGCGTGCGTCGCTGCTCCTTCCGATTCACGTCGATCGCGACGTGACGGAACAGGACGCCGACCCACGTACGGAAGTCGCCGCGACCGTCGTATCGGTCGAGCGCGTTCCACAGACGAAGCCGCATCTCCTGCACGGCGTCGTCGATTTGATTCGGCGCGTGCCGTTTCGCTCTCGCGACGGCGATGTCCTTGATGGACTCGAACAACTCGAGAAACGCTGTCTCGTCGCCTGCTTTCGCGCGGGCGATTCGGTCGTTCATGGAGGTTCCTCCCATCGAAACAGCTCCGGGCGGGACTCGGCGAGTGATGTGTACGCCCGTCTGCCGACAATCAGGTGGTCGACGACCGGCACGTTGAGCAGGCGTCCCGCTTCGATGATCCGTTTCGTCATTCCGATGTCGGGCGGAGACGGCTCCGCGTCGCCGGACGGGGGGTTGTGGGCGACCGCGATCGCAAAGGCGTTTTCGCGGATCGCCGTGCGGAACACGTCGCGCGGGTGCATCAGCGCGCAGTTGAGCGTGCCTTTGCTGACGCATTCGACGATCAGCAGTGATGATTTTGCGTTCAGGCAGACGACCAGAAGGTGTTCCTGTTCGCTGTCTTCGAGCGGATCGCGCACGAGTTCGTACAGTTGCTTCGGAGTAGAGACGGGTTCCGGTTGGTACAGTTTGCGCGCCTCGAACAGGCGGGGCTGGACGTGATACTGGTAGTCGCTCACATGCAGTGTCCTCCGTCGGTCTTGTGGTCGGAATGATCGACACGGGTCAGTCGTTCATATGCCTGCCGAAGCAGTTAGATGGCGTCGCGCAGGAAGGACGATTCCTGTTCGTAACTCTGGAATTCCCCAATGGCGTCGTACTCGTTGAGGAACTCTTGGAGGCGGTCTGCGAGCGACATCAGTAGTCCTCCGGTTTCAGGAAGGTGATCCCGTCGCCGTCCCAGATCGCCCACACGCGGTCGTGGATCACGACGCGCAGGCGACGACATTCGTCATCTTCGGGATGGGGGTCGTTGAGGAGGCGGAGTCCGCGCCGCATCAGTCCGTAGCGGTAGTGGTAGTCGGAATACTCCAGATGCAGGTTCGCGGTGAAGCAGATGCCGACGGGCGTCCCGTCGACGAGGCGCAGCGTTCCGGTCGGAATCAGCGTGCCGTCCTCGATCGCCTGTTCGCGGGTGTAAACGTGGATCGGTTCGCCCCAGAGATCGTCGCGGTCGGGTTGTTCGGTCATGGCGGTGTCCCCTTTCGACACAGACCTGGAATGTTGGGTTGTCAAAGATCGCGTAGGTTCATCATGGGGGAGGGAACCAAGACGCAACAGAAGGGAGAACTTCCCGCGACGGTGAACTTCTCCACTCTCGTACAAGGTCGATGCGGGACGTATCCTGAATCTCGTGAATACCTTGTGCTTTTTCGGCGAGACGAACTGGCGGAATCGGCGGCGGAAGTTCGGCATCCGGCGCAACGATCGCCGCTACCACCTCCACCTGATCGGGAAGACGGGTGTCGGGAAGTCGACGCTCCTGGAACACCTAATCGCGTCCGACCTGCGGGACGGACACGGGCTCGCCGTGATCGACCCGCACGGCGACCTCGTGAAGAGCGTCCTGCGCCGCATCCCGAAGGATCGGTGTGACGACCTCCTCTATTTCGACCCGACGAACGTCCGGAACGCGATCCCGTTTAACATCCTCAAAGACCACTACGCGAACCGCTACCTGATCGCGAGCGGTATATTGTCTGCGATGAAGAAGGTCTGGGGCGACTCGTGGGGTCCGAGGATGGAACACATCCTCCGGTACTCGCTTCTTGCATTGCTGGCGTATCCGGACGCGACGCTGCTCGATCTGCCGCGTATCCTGTTGGAGAAAGCGTTCCGACAGCGAGTGCTCTGCTACGTCGAGGACGCGCAGGTCAAAGCGTTCTTTGAGGACGAGTTCGCCAAATACGCCGCTCGGTTCCAGAACGAGGCTGTGTCGCCGATCCTCAACAAAGTTGGTGGATTCCTGGCGAACCCGTCGCTCCGATACCTGTTCCAACAGAAGGAGAACCGGCTGCAGTTTCGTCCGATGATGGACGGGCGGAAGGTGTTCCTGGCGAATCTGGCGAAGGGGTCGCTCGGCGAGGATTCGAGTTCGCTGCTGGGCGCGCTGATCCTCTCGCAGATCGAAATGGCGACGCTAAGCCGCGCGGACGTGAAGGAAACAGCGCGCCGTCCGTTCTACCTCTA
>JAQBWJ010000560.1 GCA_027625215.1 Candidatus Poribacteria bacterium | reverse complement strand
AGGACTTCGCCTTCAACGAGGACGAAATCCGCGCCGCGAACAATCTGTAAACCGTGTAGGCACTAGGCAGTAAACAGGGAGCTCGGCGGATGTCGTGCTTCCTTTGTCTAATGTCGGTGAAAATACCGTTCGATTTCGGAACGGCGCATCCGCACGATGATCGGGCGACCGTGCGGGCAGTTGTACGAATGTTCCGCGCCCGATAGATCGCGCAGCAGCGAGGCTTGTTCCGCGCGGGAGAGATTGTCGCCCGCGCGGACGGAGGCGTGACACGCGATGGTTGCCGCCGCGTGCTTGCGTATCTCGTCCCACTGCGCGTCGGGGTTCGCGTCGTTCTCAAGTCCGTCGATCAGGTCGATGAAGGTGCGCGCCGCGAACTCTGGCTCCAACGTCGAGGGGATCGCCTGAACCAAGACGGTCGCGCCGCCGAAGGCTTCCGCGTGGAATCCGAACTTGCCGAACCACTCCACGTACCCGTCAAACCGCGCCCTCTGAGCGGGTGTCAACTCGACCGAAATCGGCGTCAGCAGCCCCTGAGACTCGACCCGCTCCGACTCCATCTGCTTCAACACGCGCTCGTAGTTGATCCGTTCCGCCGCCGCGTGTTGGTCGATCATATACAGCGAATCACCACCCGCGAGGAGCATGTACGTCCTGAAAATCGTGCCGATGATGTGGACGGCGTCGAAATCGAGTGATTCGAGCTCGACAACGTTCGAGTCGTCGCGGCGAATCGGTTGCGGGTCGAACTCGATCCGTCGCGGTGGTGCGTTCGCCGGTGCGGTCGATTCGAGCGAGCGGTTCCCGTCGAGAAACGGGCGCGCCGATGGGCGTTCCTTCCGCTCCGAGTATGGACTCATTCCACCACCATACGACGTTCGGGTCGGCGGGATGAGTGTTCGAGACGACGCTTCAGGGTACGCGTTCTTCCCGAACGACAGCCGGGGCGCGACCCCCTCCAACGCCAACTGATCGGCGACGACGGTTGCCGTCTTGTTCGACATGGGTATTTCGGGGACAAATGCGCGTTCCGCCGCGCCCTGCGTGATCGCCTGAACGATGTTGCGGAACACGCCGCGCTCGTTGTGAAATCGCACTTCCGCCTTCGCCGGATGCACGTTCACATCGACCTCCGTCGGCTCCATCTCCATCAACAGAAACGCGACGGCGTGTCGCCCGTCCGGGATCAACTCTTTCGTCGCTTGCGTCAAAGCCGCGCTGATCGTCTTGTCGCGGAAGGGTCGTCCGTTGATGAAGAAGAACTGCAAGGCGCGATTCGACCGCGAGAGCCCCGCCTCGCCGATCAAACACTCGATCTCAAGCGTTTCAAACGATTTGGTGAACTCGATCAGTTGCGCGGCGAACTCCTTGCCGTGCAGTTGGCGGATGCGCTCGCGGCGAGTTGCTGTCGGGACAACATCGATCAACGTCCGCTGGTTGTGGTCCAATGTGAATCGCACGTTCGGGTGTGCCAACGCCGCCCATTGAACGTGGTTCATCGCGTGGTTCAGTTCCGTCGCGTCCGTCTTGAGGAACTTGAGTCGCGCCGGGACGTTGTAGATCAGGTCGCGCACCGTGATCCGCGTCCCGACGGGAGCTCCCGCCGGAGCGTTCTGGACCACCTTTCCGCCCTCCACAACGAGTCGCGTTCCCTCGATGCCATCCGTCGTGCGCGTCGTCAGTTCCAACCGCGATACGGAGGCGATGGACGGCAACGCCTCGCCGCGAAAGCCGAGCGTGCGGATCGTCGCCAGATCGTCGGCGGACGACAGTTTGCTCGTTGCATGGCGTCGCAGGCAGAGCGCCGCGTCTTCCGGCGACATGCCGCTCCCGTTGTCGAGCACGCGCACAAGACGTTTGCCCCCCTCGACCAACTCGACGCGCACCTCCGTCGCGCCCGCGTCCAAAGAGTTCTCGATCAACTCCTTTACGATGGACGCCGGGCGTTCGACCACCTCTCCGGCGGCGATTTTGTTGGCGATGTCGTCGGGCAGTACGTGTATCGGCATGGAGTCTCGCTCTTGGCGGATGGGGGACTGCTGTCGAGGGCATATACGTCCAGTATACGCCCTAATCACGACGAGATCGGCGAGAGGGCTTCAGCGGTTGCCGCAATTCGACTTGACGGCGGCTTCCTGACGCAACGATTCGAGCCGCCGCTGCATCCACTTGATGAGGTTCGCGTCTTCCGTCTGAGTCAGTTCCTGAAACTCATTGCGGATCCATTGGCTCTGCACGACGCTCTCGGACGCGAGCTCCAGTGCGGCGCGCATCGCGTTCTCCGCAAGCCCGATCTCATTCCGGTCTTCGTAGATGCGGCTCAGGTACAGCCACGCGGAAGCGCGTCGCGGCGACCGCTCCCGCCCCCGAACGAAATCGCGCAGCGCGTCGATGGCGGCGTTCGCGTTCTTCTGATGCTCGTAGATGACCCGCGCGATCCGAAACGCGGAGGCGTCGGCGATGCTTTCCTCGTATCCGCCGACGGCGGTCGGCATACTCGGCGCGGTTGTCGCGCTGCGGAACGCTTGAATCGCTTGGTCCGCCCGCGATCGCTTCGAGTAGATTTCGCCGATTTGAAAGTACGCTTCCGCCGCCTCATCCGACGACGGCGACTGCAACACCAACCGCTGAAACGCCGACAGCGCCTTCGGTTCGTCTTTCATGTGCGTCATGTAGATCCAACCGGAACGGTACAATGCTTGTGTCGCGTAAGGCTCGGCGGATTTTCCCATCTCGGCGACATCCTGATAGAGCATCAACGCCTGTGGGTACATCGCCACCTGTTTTTCGTACAAGTCCGCTGCGCGTAGTTGCGCTCGCGCTTGCGTCATCGCGTCCGTCGCGTTCTTCGCCGTTTCCAAATGCCAGTCGATCTCTTTGAGCGCCTCAATCTGCGGCAACAACTTGAGTGCTTCCTGTCCCTCAGCCGAATCCGGGAACTGCAATCGCAGTTGTCGCAGCGCCTCGATCATTTTGCCGTAATTGCGTTCCTGCATCGCGCGTTTCGCGGTGCTCATCAAGTACGACGGTCGCGCGGACTTCAGCGATTCCACCTTCGTCTCCAACGCAGCGCGCAGTTCCGCGACGTTCGACTCGC
>JAQBWJ010000559.1 GCA_027625215.1 Candidatus Poribacteria bacterium | reverse complement strand
AGTCCCACTTGTGATCGAAGAACGGGACGGGTGGCTCCATGAGCGGATCGACGCCGCAGGGAAGTCGTTTCGTGTCGTGACGGGAATCGATGGCGAACGGTTCAACCGATTATGGTTGGATCGGGTCGCTCCACACGACAAACCAACCTGAACTTCCACCGCCGATCTACCGATAGAACGGTACAAACCCCTTTGAAGTCCTTCGCATCAAACAGCCGATTCCCCTAACGGTTGTGTGAGGGATCTCACTATGCTTCGCAATATGCGTTCTTGGACGCTCGCCGGATTGTTCGCCGGAGGAGCGTTGATCGGGGTCGCGCCCGCCTATGGACAGGCGACCGTCCCCGAACTCATCAACAATCTCAGCGCGGACGGCGTCATCGACACGCAACGGTGGGACGCCGCGCTTCAACTCAGCGCCGCCACCTTCACAGACGCCGCCGAACGACAAGCCGCGCTCGACGGACTGACCGCCGCTCTCACCTTTCGAGAGATCGGGCTGCGGGTGAACGCCGCGACCGCGCTCGGCAAACTCGGCGATCCAACCTCCGTTGAATCGCTCAATCGAGCGTTGAACGACCGTTTCACCCTTGTCCGACAAGCCGCTGCCCAAGCGTTGGGGCGCATCGGGACGGAAGCCGCCGCGAGAGCGCTCATCCCCGCCGTGCGCGACGTTCACGCCACCGTACGGATGCAAGCGGTAAACGCGCTCGGCAAGACGGGGCAGCCGATTGCCGTCGGCGCGCTGACGGAACTCTTTACCTCGCGGGACGTGGAAGCGGAGCCTGCGCTGCTCGCGGAGACGGCGAAGTCGTTGGAACGACTCGGCGGGTATGCGACGGACACACTGCGAAAGGGGCTGCTCAACGACGACCCGAACGTGCGGCGACTGGCGTCGTCCGCGTTGGGGAGGGTCGGCGACCCACGTTCCGCGCAAGACTTGATCCGCGCGCTCCGCGATCACAACCCGCAAGTCGCGGCGACGGCGAGCCAAGCGCTCTCGTTGTTGGGCGAACCCGCCATTGACCCGCTCATTCGCGCGTTCGACGACAACAACTCCTCCGTGCGGCAAGGTGCGACGACCGCGCTCATCGGGATCGGCGCGCCCGCCGTGCCGCCGCTCGAAACGATCTACAACACCGCGATGGCGGACCTCGCCGACCTGCATTCGGAGCGGATGGCGGCGGAACTCGAAGCCGATCTCGCCGCTCAAGGTTGGGACCCGAACGCGCAGGCGCAGCAAGATCAAACGCCGTCGCTGTCGGACGTGGTGGTGGACGATCCGATGTCGCCGTCGGAAGTCAAGCGCGAACTGAACAGCACGACAAAATCGCTCAGAACGCTCAACAAAGAACGACGGGACTTGGAGCGGCTCGTCCGCTATCGTCAGGCGGAGGAGACGTTCAATCAGCGGATCGACAACGCTCAGAAGTACATCGCTGCGCCGGACTCGCTCCCCGACTTCAAGTACTCCGAAACGATCATCGGCGTCACGCCGATGTCGTCGCCTCCGGTCGAAGAGAACGCGGAAGCGACCGAGAAGCCGGAAGAACAGACGCCGCGCACGGTAGATGTGATCGACTTGGAGATTGCGGCGATCCGCAAACGCGCCCATCAGATTTTGACGGCGTTGGGCGGCATCGGGGACGTGGAATCGCTGCGGATACTGACGAGCGTGCTTCAAACGGGCGAGGTGACGGAATCGACGCTCGCCGCCGAATCGCTTGGGAGAACGCGCAACGCAGACGCGGTACAACCGCTGCTCGACGCGCTGACCGACCAGACCTACCCGACGAGCGTGCGGGCGAACGCGGCGCGCGGGTTGGGTCGTTTGGGCGCGCGTCAGGCGGAAGCGACGCTGACGCAGGTGTGGATGAACGACCCGGCGATCAACGTCCAACAGGCGGCGCGTCAGGCATTGAGCGAACTCAGTTCGCGCAGACGCCGTAGCGGGAGATCATGCCGTTCAACCGATAGGACAACGGGGGAAGGGTTGTGCCGCCCGGCGCGACGTTTTCCCCGTTTTTTGTTGGGTGGTAAAGCAGGGACTGCGGCGCGATAGAACGCATCGGGACATGAGGGGTGAGTCATCGCGCCCCGCCATCAAAACAGGAGAGAGCATCGAATGATTCTTGGACTAGGACACGTCGCCTACCGCATCAACGACATCGACGCCTCGCTCGCGTTCTATTGCGACAAACTCGGTCTGACCGAAGCGTTCCGCATGAACAACGATCAGGGCTACGTGTGGATCATCTACGTCAGGCTCAACGCCGACAACTTCCTCGAACTGTTTCCCGGCGGCGAGAACGCCGTCGAAATGCCGCCGCGCCCCATCGGGTACGCGCACCTCTGCCTGCGGGTGGACAACCTCGACGCGACGATAGCGGAGCTCGCATCGCGCGGCATCGAAGTGGACAACATCCGCAAGGGCAAATCCGGCTGCCTGCAAGGGTGGGTGACAGACCCCGACGGCAACCGTATCGAACTGATGGAAATTCTGCCGGACTCGTTGCAGGCGACGCGCTAGTATTGTCCCCAATCGTGGTGAACCATCATTGGGGGAACAGACGCCATGCGCGCCAACATGCTCGAACGCGACGACGCCTTCGGCCAAGCCGTCTACAACGAACTCCACGGCGACAACGAGTACGAAATCATCGAGCGCGACGACGGGTTCATCGCGGTGTCGGCTCCTGTCGCGGCGTATTTCGCGCCCTACGCGGAATGGTCGCCCTCGATGCAACGCGCGATGGACTTCGTGCGCGGTCGCGCGTTGGATGTCGGCTGCGGCGCGGGACGGGTCGCCCTCCATCTCCAAGAGCAGGGGCATGAGGTCGTCGGGATCGACGTGTCTCCGCTCGCCGTGAAGACCTGTCTTGAACGGGGCGTGACGGACGCGCGCGTTTGTCCGATTGAAAACACGGGGGCGCATCTCGGCGTGTTCGACACGATTGTCATGATGGGCAACAACTTCGGGCTGTTCGGCAACCGCGTCCGCGCGCGAAAACTGCTACGTCGCTTCCACGCAATGACCTCGACGGACGGGCGGATCGTCGCCCAATCGCTCGACCCGTACAACACGAACGACCCGCTCCATCGCGCCTACCA
>JAQBWJ010000558.1 GCA_027625215.1 Candidatus Poribacteria bacterium | reverse complement strand
CCCTCGAAGACACGATCATGGAACACATCAGCGAACTGTTTCCGGGCTTCGAGGCGATTACGGCGCACCCGTTCTACGTGCTGCGCGACCAAGACCTCGAGGTGGACGAAGAAGAAGGCGAAGACCTGCTCGAAACGATTGAGGGCGAACTCCGCAAACAGGAAACCTCCGCCGTCGTGCGACTCAGCATCATGACGGGATGCACGCCCGAAGTCGTTGAAAACCTGATGCAAGACCTCTCGTTGCGAGAACAGGACGTGTACCGCGTCGACGGCTTGATGCGGCTGCGCGACCTGATGCCCCTCTGCCGAGCGATCAACATGCCGGAGTTGCGCGATCCGCCGTTCGTGCCGCACACGATCCTCAAACTGAAGACCTCGCGCGACATCTTCCAAACGATCCGCGAGGGCGACATCCTGCTCCACCACCCCTACGAGTCGTTCGACGCGGTAATCCGCTTCCTGAACGCGGCGGCGACCGACGAAAAGGTGTTGGCGATCAAGCAGACTCTCTACCGCACCGACGGCGACTCGGCGATCATCCGCGCCCTCGAACAGGCGGCGCACAACGGCAAACAGGTAACGGCGCTCGTCGAACTGAAAGCGCGCGGCGATGAACAGGCGAACATCGCGTGGGCGCGTCGGTTGGAAGCGGCGGGCGTGCATGTCGTGTACGGTCTGGTCGGGTTGAAGACGCACAGCAAGGTGCTCGTCGTCGTGCGCGACGAGGGCGAGGAACGGCTGCGGCGATACGTCCACCTCTCGACGGGCAACTACAATTCCTCGACGGCGCGGCTTTACACCGATTTGGGGCTGCTCACCTGCGACCTCGCGTTCGGGCGGGACGCCTCTCGGCTGTTCAACATCCTGACGGGCTACTCCGAGTTCCCCGAATGGCGCAAGTTCGCCGTCGCGCCGCTCGACATGAAGGACCGCGTGCTCGACTGCATCCGCCGCGAGAAGGAACACGCCCAACAAGGACGGCAGGGACGCATCGTCGCCAAGTTGAACGCCGTCGTGGACGGTCAGGTGATCCACGCGCTGTACGAAGCGTCTCAGGCGGGCGTTCAGATCGACCTGATCGTGCGCGGCATCTGCTGCTTGCGACCCGGCGTGCCGGGCGTCAGCGAGAACATCCGCGTGCGAAGCATCGTCGGGCGGTTTTTGGAACACAGCCGCATCTTCTACTTCGGCAACAGCGGCAAGGAGGAAGTGTACCTCTCCAGCGCGGACTGGATGCCCCGCAACCTGAACCGCCGCATCGAGGTGATGTTCCCCGTCGATGATCTGACCCTGCGCCGCCGTCTCATCGACGAAATCCTCGATTACGGCTCCCGCGACAACGTTCAGTCCCGCGTCCTCCGCTCGGATGGGACATACTCGTGGGAGAAGGCTCCCGACGCCGAACGGTTCGATAGCCAGTCCGAGTTTTTGAGGATCGCCGCCGCGCAGCACGGCATCGACCCGCAACGACCGTTCAGCGCGGGATTTCTCCGCCGCGAATCGAGAGAACACGATTTTGTCCAATACGCCCCCGAACGCAAACGGCATGACTAAGCGACGGGGCTGGCTCGCATGCGCGGTCGGCTGCGTGATCGCATGGATGAGCGCCCTCACCGCCGCAACCGCCGTGACGAATCAGCACGCCGCTTGGTCGCCGGACGGGTCGAAACTCGTCTTCGTCTCCGACCGCAGCGGGCAGACGGACGTGTACACGATGAACGCGGACGGCTCCGACCTCCGCCGCGTCACGAGCACCCCCGCGACGGAAGAAACGCCCTCGTGGTCGCCCGACGGAACGCGCCTCGTCTACGTGGCGAACGGCGAAGTGACAACCGCCGACGCCGACGGCAACGACACCCGTCGCTGGACGGACGGCGGCTACGAGAACTTCGCCCCGGTCTGGTCGCCGACGGACAACCGCATCGCCTTCGCCTCGACGCGCAACAGCAACACGGATGTTTACCTCGTCGAAACGGCGACGGGTGAACTCTCCCGCCTCACGCAGCACGCCGCCCCCGACTACAACCCGGCGTGGAGTGCCGACGGCGAACGGCTCGCGTTCGTCTCCGCACGCGACGGCAACTACGAGATTTACGCGATGCGTCCCGACGGGTCTGGGAAGAAAAACCTCTCTCGCCACCCGGACGGCGACTATGGGCCCGTCTGGTCGCCGACGAACGACGCCATCGCCTTCGTCACCGACCGCAACGGCGCGCGCGAGATCGTCGTGATGAACACCGACGGCGGCGATCCAACGCCGTTGATCCGCCGACCGGCGTTCGAGGAGTGGGCGTTGCGTCGCCTGAGACTGCTGCGCGACCACCATCAACCCGCCAACCGCGAGTCGATCCGCGCGACGCCGAACCCGTTAATGTCGTTTGCGACCGACCGACGCGGCAACGCCTCGTTCTACAGCGTGAACGAACGCGCGTTCGTCCCGATCACCAACGCGGAGCCTCCCTCATGGCTGGGCGAAAACGAGCGGATCGCCGTCGTGCCTGTCGAGACGGACTGGGACATCTACCTCATCAACGCGGATGGGTCGATGCCGCGCCGATTCGTCGCGCGGTGGGACGACATGCCCGCGTGGTCGCATGACGGCGAGCAGATTGTCTTCATGTCGGGGCGGGAAGACGGCAAGGGGAACCTCTACGCCGCGCGCGTGGACGGCGACGGCGCATCGAACGCCGCGCGTCTGTTGGCGGGTGATTTCGCCGACCCCGACCAGTCCGAATCGCCCAACCGCGTCAGTTCGATCTCGGCGAGCATGGTGTATGATCGCGCGGGCAACCTGCTGCACCGCATCATCGGCACGCCGACGGTGTACGTCGCGCCGCAGTGGTCGCCGGACGGCTCGCGCATCGTCGTCACCTCCGACCGCGACCACAAAGGCAGCCTCCACCTCATCGTCATCGACCTTGCGACGGGGACGCTCCACAATTTGACGAACGGCGAATCCGCTAAGTGAGGGTGGCAACCATCTTAAATGAGAATCGGTATAAAGTTCCTGAACAGTCACCCAACTCCTGCGTCATTCAGAATGCTGACACGCACTAATTGTTGCATCTTTCACAGAGGTACTAACCGTGTCATTCTGAGGCTCCGTGCCG
>JAQBWJ010000557.1 GCA_027625215.1 Candidatus Poribacteria bacterium | reverse complement strand
GCCGTTCCGGGATTCTTCCCCGCGTTGCGCCATCCCCTTCGGGGATCGTTCAGAATGACAAGATTTACTCACCCCTTCACCTCTGAGGCTACATGAGCCCGCTTCTTTATTGTTGGTTTTGCCGCGACGAATCGGCGAGTCGCCCGCGTTCCGCCGCGAGGTCGTCCACCATCAACGTCAAGTCCGCCTGCTGTTCGCGGAGGCGACGGACTTCTTCGAGAATCTCGTCCAACTGCTCCAGCAATTGTTGATCGCCGCCGAACGCGCCCTGCCGACGCTTACCGGCGGCATGAGACCCGAAAATAATCGCCATGAAGGCAAACAGGATGAATGGGATCAAGAATCCGATCATCGGCATGTCGGGGATCATCTCCTCGAATTCGGTCGGCTGTTCGGGAGCGGCGCGGATGTCAACTCATCCAACTGCAAGGTCAAGTCCGCCTGCTGTTCGTGGAGCGCGTTCAATTCCCGCCGAATCTCGTCAAGGCGGGACTGAATCGCGTCGTCTTGGGCGTGATGGCGGAGACGTCCCGGCGGTCGTTTTCGACCGACCAGCGCGCTCAACCCGATCAACGGAAAGACGAGCATCGGGGCGAACATCGCCCACCGCGTCATATGAATCTGCGGCGACGACGTGAGGCGCATCATCGCCACAACGCCGAACGCTACGCCGAACCCTATCAACGCCGCAAATAAAAGTCCACCGAATCGACCCATCTCTGCGCCCCCTATCCTTTCGCGGAAGACGACGATGGCGATTCGGTCATCCGTTCCATCGCCATTTCATCGAGCGAGAGGGTCAAATCCGCCTGTTGTTCGTTCAGCGCGTCGATCTCGTTGCGGATTTCCCGGAGTTGTTCCTTCACGGACGAGAGCTCGGGACTCGTCTGCCGTCGTCGCGCCAACACCATCGCGGTGACGATGGCGCTTCCCGTCAAGATGCCGATGATCCCCAACTCCCCGATCCCGATGCCGCCCCCGAAGCCGACCAACGTCATCAGCAGAGTCGCCCCCAAGAGCGTCGCCAGCGTCAACAAAATTCGCATCAAAGGGTTACTCGTCTCGTTTGCGTTGGGGCGGCAGTCGGTAGGTCTGAATGTCGTTCACCATGTTGGCGAGGTCGTCCTGACGGTCGCGCAACGCCCTCAAGTCGTTTCGGATCGCGGTCAGTTCCCTCAGCAGGTTTTCGAGCTCCTTCTCGTCGGCGGAGCCGGAGACGCCGTAATGCGTCGCCGCGCGAAAGACGAAGAAAATCAACAACCCGAACATCAGCAATAACGGAAAGAACATCATAAGATGAAGTCCCTCAAACACCACTCGACCGATCTTCGAGTCAACGGCGGCGCGCGTCGTCCGATTCGCGCGTCGGCGCGTCGTGCAGCATCAGCGTCAGATCGGCTTGCTGTTCGCGGATGGCGCGCACCTCGTCGCGGATCTCCTCGACATCGCGCATCAGTTGATGCAACTCCTCGTGAGAGAGTTGATTCCCCGCGCCTTTCATCTTCGAGATGAACCAGAAGATCAATCCGAGAGTGCCGACCGTGAAGCCGCCGATCATCGTAATCAAAATTACCGCAAACGCGATGGTGCCTCCCGGATTCATGACGCGCGACCTCCGATTGCCGACCACTTCCGCTCACCGACGACCAATTGTATCACCGTCTCCTGCAAGATCGCGGACTCGTTCGCCCCGCCCGATTTGAGCCGCTCATCCGCCGCGAGAAGGAGGTCGTAGCCGCGCAACAGTTCGGGCAGCGTGAAGTTCGCCGATTGACGAAACGCCAGATACGCCGCGTACGGAGCCTGCTTCAAGACGTTCAACGCCTTGTTCTCCGGCAGTTTCGCCATCGCGGAGTCGTCCCATTTGCGATAGACGAGGTTCATGAACGTCTGGTACGGCATGTTTCGCTGGAAGCCGGTAATGTGTCCTTCGTCCTGAAGGAGCCGCGCTTGAGCCATCAAGCGCACTTGGCGAACAAACAGGGCGTGCACCCTCAAAGCGGGTTCGCCCTGCTCCAAAACGCTGTGCAGACAGGCGAGCGCGCCGCTCAGGTTTCGGGCGGAGATCGCGTCCGTCAGGTTGAAGACGGTGCTGGTCGAGCCGTCCGACACGGCGGCGACCACGTCGCTCACCCGAATCGCCTCTCGGTCGCCGACGTACGCGAGCGCCTTTTCGAGTTCATCCACGACCGTTTGAAGATCGTCCTTCGTGCGTTCGCGGAACAGGCGCAGCGCGTCGCCGTCCATCCGTTTCCCGGCGTCTTTCAGTTGCTTGTCGATGAAGAGATCGACGGGGTCGCGTCCGCCGCGCGTCTGCGCCTTCAGCGTATCGACGTTCGCCAGAACGCCGAGACCTTCCAATCGGGTCAACAGCCGCTTCTGCGTCAGCGCGCCGTGTTGGACGAGCACGATCACCGTCGTCGCGGGGAGCCCTCGTTCCGCCCACTCGAAGAATCGGTCCGATTCGTTGCCCGGCGGCGATTCCGGCAGCGACACGGACTCGAACAGGGCGGGCGCGTCGTCCAAGTACTGCAGCAGTTCGGACGGGGCGGACTCTTTCAGTTCGGCGATCTTCGATTGCGTTTCGGGCGAAGTCAACGGCGCGGGGTTGATATCCAACGCGCGGAACAGCAGATACAACGCGCGGGAGAGGTTCCCCGCGTCGCGGGCGTCGGACGACTGTTGGAGCCTCTCAACAGCGGTCGGTTCCTTCTTCTGACCGAGAAACGACGGGTCTTTGACGACGATCACGCGGCGATCCGCGCCCATCGGCATCGTCTCGGCGAGCGCGGTGATCTCCTCCGGCGTCGTCACGTCGCCGTCGAGCGAGTCGAGGTTGAAGTCGCGCATCGCGCCTTTGGGGAGCAGCGCGTCGAGCAGTTCCTTTTGGAGCCGTTCGAGGAGATAGGTCTCGTCGCCGTACAGGGTGTACAGCGGACGCGCCTCCCCTTTTTTGACGGCGCGGGGCAAGTCCTGAAGCGACTTCAACGCGCCGGGCGTCTCCTGCGGTACGTTCGCGGGACGGCGACCCATTCATGGTCCTTTACGATTCGCGTGGGCAAGCGTGGTTAACGAGTGGTTTGTCACGATGAACGTTTGGGATAATCACCCCC
>JAQBWJ010000556.1 GCA_027625215.1 Candidatus Poribacteria bacterium | reverse complement strand
AGCGTCTGGACCGCCGAAGTCCGCCGCCTACGACGCGGACGGCAACCCGACGAAGGCGGCGCAGGGGTTCGCGCGGGGTCAGGGTGTGAACGTCGAGGACCTCTACATCAAGAAGACGGAGAAGGGCGAGTACGTCCACGCGAAGAAGATGGTCAAGGGGCGACTCGCCGCCGACCTGCTCGCGGGGTTTTTGCCGGAGTTGGTGAAGGCGTTGCGCTTCCCGAAGTCGATGCGGTGGGACAATCTGCGGTTTGCCCGCCCGATCCGGTGGTTGGTCGCGCTGTTGGGCGATCAGGTCGTTGACTTCCCCTTCGACACGCTACGCTCCGGCAGGACAACGCGCGGGCATCGGTTTCTTGGCGGCAACGTCACATTGGACAACGCTGACGCAAGCGCGTACTTGTCCACGTTGAAAGCGCAGTCCGTCATCGTGGATCAGACTGAACGACGCGACCAGATCCGCGCCGTTGTCCAAGCGGAACTGACCAAGTTCGGCAGCCCGACGACGCTGGACGAATCGCTTCTGGACGAGGTGCTCTATCTAGTTGAGTTCCCCGAAGCGGTGGTCGGCTCGTTTGATGAGTCGCACCTGTCGATGCCTCCCGACGTGCTTGTCACGGCGATGAAGAAGCATCAGCGGTACTTCCCCGTCACCAACGCGGACGGCACGCTGCAAGCCAAGTTCGTCACGATCTCGAACGGCACGCGCGGGGGTGAGTCCAACATCCGTTACGGCAACGAGCGCGTCCTCCGCTCGCGGCTGGAAGATTGCGCCTTCTTCTGGGACGAAGACCGCAAGGAGCCGCTCGGCGAGAAGGTTGAGGCGTTGAAGCGCGTCAGGTTCTTGGCACAGATTGGCGATTCGGACATCAGCAACACGGTCTACGACAAGACGGTACGTGTCCGCAAACTGGTCGAGATGATACATGACGAACTTGGGATATACACAGGGATCAGGAGGGAACAAGCCCTCCGCGCGGCTGATTTGATAAAAGCTGATCTCACGACTCGTATGGTCTTTGAGATGCCGGAGCTTCAAGGCACGATGGGCAAGCACTACGCGCTTGCATCCGGCGAAGACACGGAGGTAGCCGACGCGATTGAGGAACATTACATGCCGCTCTCTGCTGATGGAGAACTACCACAATCAAATATCGGCACGTTGCTGTCCATCGCGGACAAGATGGATACACTCGCCCTGTTCTTCGGACTTGAAAATGCTCCGACTGGATCTCAAGATCCGTTCTCGTTGAGGCGTCAAACAATTGGCGTGTGTCGAATGCTTCTCGAAAATCGTTCCCCGCTTTCTCTCGCCAAGCTGATTGAACACGCCTCATCGAATGCAGGTTTTTCTACAGGCGAGGGCGATGATCTCGAAGAGTTTTTCGAGGATCGATTGCACGTACTGTTTCGGGATCGCGGTCATCAATACGATGTGATCGATGCAGTGCTGAGGTCTCGATTCCAAGAGCAGATGAGCGAGTGGTACGATCGACTTTGTGACGTACCCCTCCGATTGGACGCGCTGAGATCATTTCGCTCATCATCCGATTTCGATAGGGTATATCCCTCATTCAACCGAATACTTCGCATCCTCACAAAGATTGAGGACATGGAACCGACCGTCGATCTGCTAACCGTACAGGCGGAGAAGTCTCTGTACCATGCGTTGCAAACAGCACGTCCGACATTGGACAAATGCGCCGAAGCGCATGACTTCGCGGGACTACTGGATGAATTGAAAACGCTCCAGCCTGCCATCAACGCCTTCTTCGACGACGTGCTTGTGATGGACAAGGACGAGGCGGTGCGAAACAATCGGCTCGCGCTGTTGGGCGTCATCGGGCGTTATCTGCTCAAAATTGGTGACTTCTCGAAACTCGTCATCGCGGGCGAATGAACGGATAGGGGGAGAGAGCTCATGGGCAAGTTGGACGGCAAAATCGCCGTAATTGTCGGCGCGAGCAGCGGCATGGGTCGCGCGGCGGCGATCACGTTCGCCGAAGAAGGCGCGACGGTCGTGAGGACGCGCTGAACGAGGTCGCCGCCGAGATCGGAGATCGCGCCACCGTCTGTCCGACCGATGTGCAAGACGCCACCTCCGTTGACCACCTCATCAAGACGGCGGTGGACAAACACGGACGCATCGACACGCTCATTTATGCGACGGGGACAAACATCCCCGACCGTAGCCTCGAACGGCTCACCCATGAGACGTGGGATAGGATGATCGCCAAGAACCTGACGGGCGCGTTCTACTGCACGCAAGCGGTTCTCCCGACGATGCGGGCGCAGGGCGGCGGGTTGATCGTGTACGTGTCCAGCGGGTGTGTCCAGCGTGCGGATGTGTCCGGCGTGTCGTATCAGGCGACGAAGCACGGACTGACGGGTTTGGCGGGCGGCACGTTTCAGGAGGAAAAAACGCGCGGCATCCGCACGTCCATCGTCTTTCCGGGACTGACGGACACGCCGCTTGTCCTGCAACGCCCCGTCAAAACGCCCGATGAGGTGGTCGCCAAAGCGTTGCAGCCGCAAGATGTCGCGGACGCCTGTCTCTACATCGTCGCGGCGCACCCCCGCACGTATGTCCCGGAACTGATTTTGCTACCATCCGCGCTGTCATAAACCATATTCTTGAGGTAGACGTTGGTACGAAGACGAAAGAAAAAACTCACGTACGCCGAACGCAAACGCGACGAAGTCCTCGAATCGGGGCTCGACCTCGCCGAGCCGGAGTGCGCCTTTTTCGGCGAGTGCGGCGGCTGTTCTTGGCAGTCCGTACGGTACGAACGTCAGTTGGAGTTCAAGCGGGAGTGGATCGAACGAGCGTTCCACGACAACGGGTTGACGGACGTGAAAGTGCCGACGCCGATCCCCTCGCCGCGATCCTACGGCTATCGCAACAAGATGGAGTTCTCGTTTGCGGCGCGGCGTTGGCTGACGCGGGCGGAAATCGACTCCGGCGACGAGTTGGACAAGTCGTTCGCGTTAGGGCTGCACGCAAAAGGCGCGTTCGACCGCGTGTTGGACATCGACACCTGTCCCATCCAATCCGACGTGTCCAACGCCTACCTTGACGCGACGCGCGCGTTCGCCAAAGCGAGCGAGGAGGAGCCC
>JAQBWJ010000555.1 GCA_027625215.1 Candidatus Poribacteria bacterium | reverse complement strand
GACCGGGTTGATGTCCGTCAGGAACGTCGCCCCGAACGACAGTTTGCTCAGGAGCGGCGTTTCGTTGCCCGCCAGTTTCAGCGGTTGAATGTAGACGCGCCCGCCGAACAGTTCCGGCTCCTTGAAGTTGTTGATGACGGTCTGTAGCCCCCACCCCGACTCGCGGTTCAGGTTGAACCGTCCGCCGCGTCGGTCGTAGTTGGAGTACCCCTCCATCAACAGCCCCTGCCCGACCCGCACGTTGAACAGTTCCCCGTACCGCGCATAAAGCGGCGCGCGCGGCGTCGCCCACTCGACGTACCGCACCGTCCGCAGGTAGGCGCTCGCGTTGCCCCATTCCTCGCCGTCTTCGGTGAGAATCTTCGTGTCTTCCTCAGTGCCGTCCGCGGCGGTCGGCGCGCCGATCAGTGTGACGATCTTGAACCCGACGCCCAACTTCCCGAACCGAAAGTCGGGGCGCAGATCAATCCGCCAATAGGGGTCGCCGTCGATGACGGTCAACCCGGTGTACGCCGTCATCCGATGCCCCGCCTGCTGTTCCTGCACGGACATCGGGATCGAGTCGATAAACTCCGCGTCCGTCAGCGCCGCCGCCGAACTCACCAACCCGCCCGCCAGCGCGCCCATCAGCGCCATCCGTTTCCACCCAAACATCAAGCCATCCTCCACGAAAGTAGTGCGTACAAAGCCCCTTCCCCCTGAGGGGGAAGGTTGGGATGGGGGTTCATACCACACCTCACCCGCCTCACTTACGATATACCAAAACACCAAAGATCAGGTAGTTAAAACGACGAACCCCGCCGAAATGTTCCGTCTTGGCAGGGCAAAATCAACTTAAACGTCCTTGTGATACCGCTCGTCCCCCAGTTCCGCCTGCCGCCGATGCAGTTCCGCCGTCAATTTCGCGACCACCTCCGCGTATGCCGGGTCGTGATAGACGTTGTTCATCTCGTATGGGTCGTTGTCGAGGTCGAACAGTTCCCACTCCGGCTCTTTCGTGTCGTGGATGGAGCCGGGCGTGCCGAGCGCGTCGGCGTAGTAGTAGATGAGTTTGTGGCGCATCGTCCGCAGCCCGTAGTGGGCGTAGACGTTGTGGTGCGTCAGGTGCATCCAGTAGCGGTAGTACATCGCGTCCTGCCACCCGTCCGGCGCGTCGCCTTCGAGGATGGGTCGCAGGCTCGTCCCCTGATAGTTCTCCGGCGACTCGATCCCCGCGTAGTCGAGAAACGTCGGCGCGAAATCGACGTTCAACGCCATCGCCCCACACACCGACCCCGCCTCGATCCCCTTCGGATACCGCGCCACAAACGGCATCCGCAGCGATTCCTCATACATGAACCGCTTGTCGTACCATCCGTGATCGCCGAGAAAGAACCCCTGATCCGACGTATAGATCACCAACGTATCGTCCGCGATCCCTTCCTCATCGAGCCAGTCCAACAGCCGCCCGACGCCATCATCCACCGACTGCACGCACCGCAGATAGTCCTTGATATACCGCTGATACTTCCACGACTTCTCCGCCTCAGGCGACAACCCCTCCGGCACGTCCTGCTTGAGGTCGCGCGGGGTGAGGTGGTGGGCGATGGTCATTTTGGTGTCGCCCGCCGCCCGCGCTCGGTTGGCGTAGTCGTCGTTGAACGTCGGCGGTTCCGGGATGTCGCGGTCATCGAACAGGTCGGCATACTTGTCGGACGGGTCCCAAGGGCGATGCGGCGCCTTGTGATGGCACATCAGGAAGAAGGGGCGCGACGTATCTCGCCCGCCGAGCCACTCCAACGACATGTCCGTAATGATGTCCGTGCAGTACCCTTCGTACACCTTCCGTTCGCCGCCGGAGCCGATTTCGATGAACTCCGGGTCGTGATACAACCCCTGACCCGGCAGCACGTTCCAATAGTCGAACCCGGTCGGGTCGGCGTCGCCGCCGTGACCGAGATGCCACTTGCCGATCATCGCGGTCTGATACCCCGCGCCCTGCAACGCTTTGGCGACGTTCGGGCGTTTCCCGTCGATCTTGGAGTCGAGCGTCGTGACGCCGTTGCCTTCGGCGTGGCTGTAAAGCCCCGTCAGGATGGTCGCGCGGGAGGGCGTGCAGATCGAGTTGGTGCAAAAGCAGTTGTCGAGCCGCACGCCGCCGTTGGCGATCCGGTCGAGGTGGGGCGTTTGGTTGATGACGCTGCCGTAGCAGGTCATCGCGTGCGCGGCGTGGTCGTCGGACATGATGAATAGGATGTTGGGGCGGGTGTTTGCCATCGCTTCAGTCCAGAGGTTATTGTATTTGTGTTGATGCCGAACGCAAAGATGAATGACATGAATCGGTGCTTCACTGAATACCATCATGTGGGCATGTATTCAATATCGGGGATTGCTGTGACGACGGGAGAATCACGCACCTTAACGTTGAAAAGTATTATGCTCTACGAGAAGAATAATGGCTCGTTGCCCAGCGCCGACGAGCTTGTCGTGTCATTTGGTATCTCGTTAAATCAGGCTGAGAAAGACATACGAGAGTACCGCACGATCTCAAAGTTTGCACTGATGACTGACATTAACATAGACCGCGTATCTTGTGGGGACGATCCACCAGACTTTCTTATCGATGGTTTAGTTGGGGTTGAAGTAACCACGTACCATCAAGATTCGGTAGGGGAACTACGCCCGATCGCCGTCGAAAATGCGTGGTGTAAACTCCGGCAGCATCTGGCTAAAGAGCTGGCAAATCATCCAGTATTGCAAAATATCGAGGCGCGTTTGAGCTTCGCGAAGCAAGATGTTCCTACAAAACCAAACGAAGTTTCAGCGTTCGTAACCGAATTCTTCGCGATCTTCAACAATACATTGACATCAATAGGTCAACGGCGGATGACCATCCATGTCGATGGTCGAAAATACGCGTGTCTTGCCGCCTACGTAACGAAGATAGAAGTGTGGAATCGTGGCATGCCGTTGATTGTCCCATTCCGGTGGGGGAACGAAGACGGCGACACAACTGACCAAGAAATCACTAAGGCGCTTACCAAGAAGACGAGCGCACAGCGACCGTCGTGCATCAACGCATACTGGCTCGTTGTTGATTCTACACAGATGGAGCTCGACTTGGACCCCGTGTCTATCCTTACT
>JAQBWJ010000554.1 GCA_027625215.1 Candidatus Poribacteria bacterium | reverse complement strand
CGCAATGTTGGATGCGGTCGCCAAGAGCGGCACGAAACTCGCCATCGGGCATCACCACCGATTTTCCGCCCGCAACACGCAGGCGCGCAAACTGATAGCGGAAGGCGTGATCGGCGAACCTCACATGCTGCGAGTGTGCGTCGGCGGCGGGCTGACAAACAACGGCACGCACGCCATCGACACGACGCGCTACCTGCTCGGCGACCCGAAGGCGGAATGGGTTGTCGGTCAGGTGGAACGCCGCACCGACCGCTACGAGCGACTCGAGCCGATTGAAGACCTCTGCATGGGGTTGATCGCGTTCGAGGGCGGCGCGCGGTTGGTTCTCGAAAGCGACATGCCGGACGGCGGGCTGAACGATAAAGCCGCTGGGTTCGGGACACTGCACGTCTACGGGACGGAAGGGACGCTCTCGCTCGGCGAGACACTCCAATACCTCAACAAAGGCTCGCACGGCTGGCAACAGGTCGAAAGCCCACGCGACACGAACCAGTTCGACGAACTGCTCGGCTGGATCGAAGGCAAGAACGAACACCGCAACGACGGCAAGCACGCCCGCGCGACGGTCGAGATCATGATGGCGATCTACGAGTCGGTGCGGACGAAGGGGCTCGTCAAACTGCCGATCAGCGCGAAGGAATCGCCGCTGGTGTCGTTGATCGAGAGCGGCGCGTTGCCCGTTGAGAAGCCGGGCAAGTATGACATCCGCCTCAAGACACCCCCGCCGTCGGCATAGTCGATCAATGGGATTTTACTCGACCCGCAACGCGACGATTCACGCCGTCGAGCCGTACAACCTACACGGCGTCCTCTGGTATGCGATCACGCTCGTCTATGATGACGAGCCGGGAAAGGCGCACCAAACGCGGTTGGCGCACGACGCCGTCTACGATAACCCCGTCGAGGGCGATGCCGCCCGCGTGACCGCGATGATGACGACTGTCCTGCGGATCGAACGCCCTGAATAGTCAGATTTTCCCTCGATGCGAAGATAGGGTTACGATGAACGCCGCATCCCGCGAGTTTTTGAATCGCCTGCTGTTGACGCCGCGCCCCTCCGGTTACGAGGAGAAGGCGCAGGCGGTCGTGCGCGAGTACGTCGCCGACTTCGCCGACGAAGTGACAACCGACTTGCACGGCAACGTCCATGCGACGCTGAATCCGGGCGGATCGCCTCGTATCCTGTTCGCGGGGCATGTCGATCAGATCGGCTTCATCGTCCAGCACATCGACGACAAGGGGTTGATCTACTTCAGCGCGATAGGCGGGCATGACGTGAGCGTGCTGCTCGGCGCGAACGTCGTCGTGTGGACACGGAACGGCGGCGTGCCGGGCGTCATCTCGCGGCAGGCGATTCATGTGCTGACGGCGGATCAACGCGGCAAAGTTCCCCAAATGAGCGACTTGTGGATCGACATTGGCGCGAAGGACAAGGCGGAAGTGACCGAGGACGCGGGGATTCGCGTTGGCGACCCCGTGACGTTCAAGTTGGGGATCACCCAACTGCGGAACGACAATATCGCCTCGCCGGGACTCGACAACGCGATTGGCGTCTGGTCGGTGATGGAGGCGTTGCGGTATCTGTCGAACGAGCGGATCGACGCTTGTGTCGTCGCCGTCTCGACGGTGCAGGAGGAGATCGGGGTGCGCGGGGCGGCCACCTCGACGTTTACCGCCGACCCGCAGGTGGGCATTGCCGTCGATGTGAACCACGCAACGGACATTCCCGGAATGAATGTCAAGGAGATCGGCGACGTGAAACTCGGCGGAGGTCCCATCGTGGTGCGCGGCTCGAATATCAACCCGCGCGTGTTTGAGCGAATCGAGTCGGCGGCGGAACGGGCGGATATCCCGATTCAGGTCGTCGCCTACGCGGGTCCAACGCCGACCGACGCCCGCGCGATCCAGATTTCACGCGGCGGCGTCGCGACGGGGTTGGTCAAAGTGCCAAACCGCTACATGCACTCGACGGTCGAGGTCATCAACCTGAACGATCTCGAAAACACGGCGAAACTGTTGGCTGAGTTCGTCATCGGGGTCGAGAAGGATGCGGATTTCACGCCGCGATGATTCGCGCAGAGTCCGCCGGATCTCCTAATGTTCAGTACAAGTCCTCATTAGTTCTTGCAGATTTCCCAATACCTCTACTGTGTCGTTTTGAGGCTCTATGCCCGAAGAACCTCTCGCCAACGGGTTGAACCGAGAGAATGATGCGCCCGTTCGGGCTAGAGATTTCCTTCCGCTTCGCTCAGGACAATGGTGTGCTCAAACATGGAAAACCATTCGACCCAAACATCCTCAAAACTGCTAGACAAGGAACACGGTATCTCGCGTCGCTTCGCTCCTCACGATGACAGGGGGTGACGTTGGCAGCGCGATGAACACGCAGCAACTAATGCGGTCTTGTACTCAGTCTATCGAATCGAGGAGTTGGCGGGTGAACGCGCGAAGTTCTTGTTGCTGAGTGGTCGGTTCGCCGGATTCTGGTTGCAGCGCGAAGCGGATGAACGCCTTCTGCGACTCCAACGGCGTCCCGACGCTGTGCCACACGCCGTCCAACTCGACGGCGGTGAGGTTGCCGTCGCGGGCGTTCATCTGGAGGAGCGATGTGAAATCGAGCTCTTTGTAAATCGACCCCTCGCTGCCGGAGAGGTACGCCATATCGGTCGCGTTGATGAGGTAGCGTCCCACGACGGCAAGATAGACTTCTTCGCCGTTAATGCGGTTCGGCGTGGGGTTTGCGGGCTTTTCCTCCATGCCGGATACGCGGTACGCCGTCTTCCCAACGAACCCATCCCCCAAATCGAGTGGCGACGGTTCCACCACGACGACCCCGTAGCGCGTCGCCTGTTCCCTCGAAACGCGTTGAACCCCGACGATCATGTTTCCATTCGCGGCGTGCGCGGAGATCAACTGCCGCATCGCGCCGATTTTCGCGTGAACGATGTCGTCCCCCAACGCGATCACTGCACCGTTGAAGGGCGATCCATCCGGGCGACCTGACGTCAACATCGGTTCGCCGTGCGCGATGGCGTCGCCGAAACCGCGCGGTTCCTCCTGCACGGGGAAGTGGACGCGGGGTAGCGTGGGGCGGTTGTTGAGCGTGTGGAGTTCGTCTTGTTTG
>JAQBWJ010000553.1 GCA_027625215.1 Candidatus Poribacteria bacterium | reverse complement strand
CGCCGTCCATCAGTCGATCCGTCTCGCGGAGCCGCTTCGCCAGCACACGGTTGAACAGCAGCGACTGGTACGCGGACAAGAACAGTTTTCGCAGTCGCGGGTGGAGCTCGCCGAATGCCCGTTCGGGACTTTGCCCCCGCTGCAACGCGCCGATCACCATCCGTTCGTTGCGATAGTGGGTGAACGGCAGCAGTTTCCGCGACGTTTCGAGATCGCCCGCCTCGAACGCCTCGCGCGCTTCGATGACGTGCGGTTTCTCCGTCGGCAGCGGCGAACCGAGAAACAGGCGCATCACCTCGTCCCAATCGCCCAAGAGCATCGCCCTGCCGATGAGATGCCCGTTCTTGCGCCCGCTGAACCGCTGCATCCCGAAGAAGTTGGGCGCGCCTCGTTCCACCAACCGCGCCATGACGACGTTCGCCGTCTGAAACGCCCCCGCATTCGGGTTTCGGACGCGGATACGAAAGCGGTTCCCCGCGAGATGCCCCAACCGCAATTTGTTCGAGTGGTACTGCGCGTCGATCACGCGGATATTGGGGAACTCCAACGCGAGTGCATCTTCAACGTCCAAGTTTTCGATAGAGATGCGCTGCGTCGTGACGGCGCGCCCGTCCTTCAATCCGGCGTACCCGATGTCGCGCGACCGGATGCAGAGATGGTCGGCGATCCGCTGTACCGCCTCAAATGTGGATAGTCCGCGCTTCTCAATGGTGAGGTAGGTGTGACGCCCTTCGCCAGCCGCCTCGTAGAGCGGTACTTCATCCACGACGAAATCCTCAGGGTGTCGCTTCAGCATCCCGCCGATGCCCGGCAGGTCGTCGGTGAGATAAAGTCCGGTTCGGTCGGTCTCCATTAAATCATTCAAACCGAATCGGGATTTCTTTGGCGGGCGCGGCGGGTTTCGGCAGGGAGAGGCGTAACGCTCCGTTGCGGTAGTGGGCGCGTATCTGCTCGGCGTCCATGTCGTCGGGCAGTTCAATCGTATGTGAAAAGACGCCGCGCAGCACGATGCTGTTCCCCGACACGGAGATCGTCAAGTCGTTGGGACGCAGACCCGGCACGGCGATTTCCGCGATCATCTCGTCGTCGTCCTCGTAAATGTCGAGCGAAGTAGTGGCGCGGTCGCAGGAGACGGGGGCGTTCGTCAGGTCGATGCGGGCGGCGCGTTCCTGTCCATCGCGTTCGCCGATCAAAGCCTTCATTTCGCGCTCGAAGTCCGAGTCGTCGGGAATCGCCGACCACCGACCCAACGCGCGCTCAAAGAACATCAGGCGGCGCGTCACGTCATCGAAAAAGCGGTTTGCTTCCGCCTGCATCTCCATGATCTCTTCGTACATCCGCATCCGTCGCATGGGAGTGCGCTCCGTCGTCTCAATGCTGATTGAAAGAAGCGGTCATCAGGTGAATTATCGAACAAAATCGGCGATCCGGCAATACGTCGATGGTGAAAGGGAATTCCCGCCCACGTCAACGGCGATTCGGTTTGAGCCTTCCCCAAACGATGAACGCATTCCCGGCAGCGCAAACGCGCGACGGGTCGCGCCCAATTGACCAAACAGGAGCGCCGTCGTCATCACCACCTAAAAAAGCGATACGGATCGTCCATCTCAATCGGTTGGTCAACGTAGAGTCCGTCGAGCCACCGGGACTCTTCGGACGGCGGCGGTGAGGACACGCGACCAACCAACGGAGTTTCGCCGCGAACGCCCATATTGCCGAGTAATCGCGCCAACACGAAACTCGTGCGGCGGTAAGGCATTCGCTCGTTCTCGCGTACGGTTCCGCCAAACATCCACGGCGCAATTTGACAGAAGACGACGTTTCTTTGGATGGATTGGGCGAGCGCGTTTCCGCCGATCAAGGACAACTCGCGCGGCACACGGATGTGCAGATCGCCCGACCCGACCCCCTCAAGCAGCCGATCCATCGCATCAGGCTCTACGGTCGAAGCGATGTATTCGCGTCGATCCGTTTCCGGGACGACAGGTAATGCGCTCAACTCCGTTTCGTGCAAACCGATTGTGAGCAAATATCCACCCTTGTCGATCCATTCGCCAATGACCTCGCGTTTTTCTGAAAGAATCGACGCGGACCCGGGTCCGACAACCAACGCCTGATAATCCGCCAACTGTTCGTGAGCGAACGACGCGATGTCCACGCCAAGCGTCGCCAGTTGATCGCGCATCGTTCGGTCGCCGATGACGGCGATGGCTCGGCTCGGCGACGGTTGGCGCGTTGCGACATAGCGCACGAGGTTCGTGACGATGCGTATCGCCGCAGGGTCGGGCTGAGTGCGTCCGGTCACGTCGAGTTGACAGAACACTATCGCGCCGGAGCCCTCGCGGTATTCAACCAGCGGCGTGTATTGAAGGGCGAAACCGCCGTCCACAATCGGAAGGAAGTCGCCGCGTCCCGGCTTTTCAATCAGCACGCTGGCGACGTTCCCCCGATTGCCGCGCCGCCACGGACGCGATGTTTCGATTCCAGCCCAATCGACGGTGGGTCCATGTTGAGGACGCATTCGATAGGTTAGGACGGGTTCCGTCGTGGTCGCCTCGCCTCGCCAATCGCGCAGTTGGTCGACGCCGACCCCCTTCAATGCGGCGTGATCGGCGGCGCGCGGGAACACTTGTCTCAGTCCGTACTCCTGAACGCGAAAACCGAGACGCCGCTCGAGAACGTCCGACGTTTGCTCGAAGACAAGGATGTTCAACCCCTCACGGACCCGCGCGATATCGGGAGCCGCGCCATCAAGCGTCAACGCCTTCTTGCCGATGATGAGCGTGTCGTACGCGGACAGGTCGGCATTCGCGTCGATGGCGTCGAACGGTGTGTTGAGCTCCGTGAGCAGGGTCCGCGTTTCTCCAACGGGGTCGAATAAGGCAAGTCGTTTTTCACCCCAAATGATCGGATCAAGTGGAGAAACGACATGGATCGTGAACGAATCCGTTTGCGTTTTTCCCCCGCTGAACGCGACCGAAACGCTTAATGCGTACTCCCCTTCCGGCATCGCGCGCGGCAGATCAAACGACAACGGGATTCGGGCTTGTTCGCCCGTTTCAACGGTGACGACGGTTTCGCCAATGACCGGCTCGGGCAACGCAAACTCCCATGAACACCGAGC
>JAQBWJ010000552.1 GCA_027625215.1 Candidatus Poribacteria bacterium | reverse complement strand
GCAGTTGGCCGCGGTTGTCCGCCCAGACGAGCGCGTCGGCGGGACCGCCGATCTTGAACGACGTGTACCGCGCCAACGGTTGGTCCCATTTGACGCGCAGGTCGGGAATTGTTGAGAGGGCGTCGCGCCAATCGGCAGCCATCGTCTAGTCTTCCAACGCCGTTAGGAGGTTCGAGCCGACTTTCCAAATGTCGCCCGCGCCCGCCGTCAGGACAAGATCGTTCGGGCGGACTTCGCGTTTTAGCCGCTGCACCAGTTCGTCGTTGTCTTCGACGTAGAAGACGTTGCGATGCCCGTGCCGACGGATCGCGTCGGCGAGCGATTCACCCGTGACGCCGCCGGGGATCGGCTGTTCGCCCGCGCCGTAGATTTTCGTGACGTACAGCACATCCGTTTGGAAGAACGAGCGGGAAAACTCGTTCGCAAGGCTGTGGACGCGGTGGTAGCGGTGCGGTTGGAAGACGCCGACAAGCCGCCTGTCGGGGTAGCCGCTTTTGGCTCCGGCGAAGACTGCCTTCAGTTTCTGCGGGTTGTGGGCGTAGTCGTCCACGATGAGGACGCCGTTCGCTTCGCCCAGAATCTCGAAGCGGCGATGGACGCCTTGAAACTCGCTCAACGCCTCCGCAATGGTCTCGAACGGAATCGCCAACTCGCGCCCGATGCAGACGGCGGCGAGCGCGTTCAACACGTTATGCTCGCCGGGCAGTTTCAGGCGGACTTTGCCGAGCGGTTCGTCTCGGTGGCGGACATTGAACTGCGAGGTCGCCTGAGAGAAGGTGATGTCGGTTGCCGTCACATCGGCGTTCGTCGTGATGCCGTAGGTCGTGAATCGCTTGTCCACATGAGGGATGAGCGATTGGATGTTCGGCTGATCGAGGCAGAGGACAGCCATGCCGTAGAACGGTACGCGGTTGATGAAATCGAGGAAGACGCGGCGGATTTCATCCAAGTCTTTGTAATAGTCGAGATGGTCTTCATCGACCGACGTGACGACGGCGAGCGATGGGTGGAACCGCTTGATGCTGCCGTACGCCTCGTCCGCCTCCGCGACGAAGAACTCGCTGCGACCGACGCGCGCGCCGCTGTCGAGGTGGATGAGCCGTCCGCCGTCGATCACGGTCGGGTCGAAGTTCGCGTGTTCAAGAACGGTGGCGATCAGGGCGGTGGTTGTCGTTTTGCCGTGCGTGCCGCCGACGGCGATGGAGTACTTCATCTTCATCAGTTCGGCGAGCATCTCGGCGCGCGGGATGACGGCGATTTTCTTTCGACGCGCTTCGACGATCTCCGGGTTTTTCTCCGGCACGGCGGACGAAACGACCACCACGTCGGCGTGACCGAGATTCGTGTCGGCATGACCGATGAAGACGGTCGCGCCGAGTTGTTCCAACCGACGGGTGTTCTCGCTCGCGGCGAGGTCGGAACCGGAGACGCGGAAGCCTTCGCTGATGAGGATTTCGGCGATGCCGCACATGCCGGAGCCGCCGATCCCGATAAAGTGTACCTGTCGCGTTTTTCCGAACATGTTGTGGAAACCCTGATACGTTAAATCCCGTGTTTCGTCCGTTATCAAAACGATCCCAATGCTAAACCATCACATGTCATTTCGACCAAAGGGAGAAATCTCTCCGGTTTAACCACCCTTCGCCCGGAGAGATTCCTCACTGCGTTCGGAATGACAATGAGGTGGGTATGTCGCGTGAGTGGAACTCACCCTCCTCCGTTTACAGATAGCGTTCGACGGCATCGACCAGATCGGTTGTCGCATTCGACTTGGCGACCTTGCGACTGTTCGCCGACATTTCCGCGAGCCGTGTCGGGTCGCCGAGCAGATCGTTCAACGTCTTGACAAGGTTTTCGGGCGTCATATTCGCGTCTTCGATCATCACGCCCGCGCCCGCCGCGACAACCGCCTGAGCGTTCTTACGTTGCTCGTCCGTTTTCGCGTGGGGGAGCGGGACCATGATCGCCGGGATACCGAACAGCGTCATTTCGGAGATCGTCATCGCGCCCGACCGACAGATCATCAAGTCGGCTTGCGCGTAGATCGCCTTCATATTGTCTACGAACGGCGTCACCGTGACGTTTCTCGGATTCGCTAAGGCGTCTTCGTTTTCGGCAGCGACGCGCTCGTGCGACGAGAAAAACCCGCCGTACGCGGCGCGAACGGTCGGGTACTCGCCCTCACCCGTTTGGTGGATCAGACGGAGGGGTATCGTCGCCAACTCCGGCAACGCGCCCGTTATTGCGTTGTTGATGCGGCGCGATCCCTGACTGCCGCCCGTGATGAAGATGGTATACGGCGGTTGCGGTTCGCGTTCGGGTTGAGCGTTTATACCGCTTTGCGCCGCTGCGACGATTTCGGGGCGGATCGGGTTGCCCGTTAGGTGGACTTTGTTCGCGGGGAAATGTGGAGCGGCGTCTTCAAAGGCGATGTGCACCTCGCGGACGATCTTGCCGAGCCACGAATTCGTCAGTCCCGGCACGGCGTTCGAGTCGTGGATGATCGTCGGGATGCCCATGAGCGCGGCGACGCCCGTGATGGGTCCCGACACGAAGCCGCCCGTCGCAAAGACGAGGTTGGGACGTTCCCGCCACGCGATCCCGATGACTTGGAACAGGCTGCGCGCCAGCGTCCAAAGCGCGGGAACCCATCTCAATGAGAGTCCGCGCGGGAAGCCCGCCGCCGCGACGGGGATGAATCGAAAACCAGCTTCGGGGATGAGACGCGCTTCCATCCGCTTGTCGCTGCCGACGAACGCGATCTCCACGTCGGGGCGACGGGCGCGGAGCTCCTTTGCCACCGCCAACGCGGGGAAGATGTGTCCGCCGGAGCCTCCGGCTGCGAAGAGGACTTTCGGTGTGTCTGACATACACTCATCCCTTCCCATTGCAGGGGAAAGATAGGAAGGTGTCAATGGCGAATGTTAAACATCGAGCGCAGTCGTGCAAGTTTCGCGCCCCCTCACCCTAGCCCTCTCCCATCAAGGGAGAGGGAACCCAGGAGGCATGTGGTTACTTGGACGTGTCGTAGTCCGCGTATTGGGAGACGTTGAGGAGCACGCCCGTCAGCGCGAGGGTCATCATCAACGACGAGCCGCCGTAACTGAGGAACGGCAGGGGAAACCCTTT
>JAQBWJ010000551.1 GCA_027625215.1 Candidatus Poribacteria bacterium | reverse complement strand
CGCAAGCAGCAGGCGTATCTAACGCAAGGTGGCGAACACGGGGATTGTCAATACGTCCCGAACGTCCCCATCTGCGAGAATGAGAATACCTTTCGCGGCGGTTACGAGGAACAATTGCTGATCGCCGTCGAACGGGACATTCAGCGCGGGGCGACTTCGGTCGGTCCGCATCGGGACGATATCACACTGACCGTCAACGGCGCGGACGCGCGGCGATTCGCGTCGCAAGGGCAGCAGCGAACGATGACGCTCGCGCTTAAACTCGCGGAGTTCGAGTGGATACGCGAAACCTGCGACGAGCTCCCCATCGTCTTGTTGGATGATGTGACCTCCGAGTTGGATGAGATGCGAACGAACCTGCTGTTCGAGGCGTTGAGTCAACTGCCGCCTCAAGTGTTTCTGACGACGACGCGGTTGGAATCCGACCTGTATCGGCGGTTTCCGTCGCATACGTTTGAGGTGAGAGCGGGCGTTGCCAAGCGCGTTTGATGATCGAGGTAGGGTACGGAAATGGATGAAATACTCGGCGGGTGTTTTTGCGGGAACGTGCGGTATCGAGCGACGCCGCCGTTGCGGTTTCGGGCGTTGTGTCACTGCGAGACGTGCCGGAAGGCGTCGGGCGCGCCGTACGTCACGTGGATCACCGTGAAGGTGGAGAACTTCGAGCACGTCGGCGAGCAACCGCTGAAGTATCGCTACGACCGCGAAGATGGCAAATGGGCGGAACGGTCGTTCTGCGGCAAGTGCGGCACGCAGTTGACCTATCAGGCGCAACGACGGGCGACCGACGTGGATATCACCGTCGGCAGTCTGGACGACCCGAACCGATACCCTCCGAACCGCGAAGTCTATCCAGACGAAAAACTCTCGTGGGTCGATCTTGGAAAGACCTTGCATCAGGGCGGATAAGCGCATGAACTCGGTAACAGTTGGCAGCGCATTGGGGCGGTTTTTCTCCGAACGGGGATACGACCGCCGTCGGAACGTCGAAACGGTGTTCACGCTGTGGGAGCAGATCGTCGGGGAAGACGACGCGAAGTTGGCGCACCCTCTTTCGTTGGAAAAGGGCGTGCTGACGCTCGCGGTCTCCAACGCGACGGTCGGTTCTGAGGTATTATTCTCTCAGGAGCGGTTCAAGGATCGACTGAACACGTATTTCGGCTCGGAAGCCGTCACTGAAGTGCGGACGCGCGTTCATCGCGGGAAGAAGCGAGAGCCGTCCGTGTTCGCCCAATGCGAACCGGAAGACGCCTTCGACTTCAACCCGGACGATGTGACGCTCAACGCGGATGAACTTGCGCGAATCGAGCAGATCGCGGCGAACGTCGGCGGTAAAAAGGCGCACAGCAGTTTCAAACGGGCGTTGACGATGCAGATGAAGCGGCGGAAATGGGACGCGCAGTCGGCGCGATCTGAGACGAATCGAGCGGCGCAAAAAGCGCGGTTGACTCGGTAAGCACTTGTGGGGTCGTCACGGCACGAATCGGCGGTTTTCGTCGGTCGGCGGAGGACCCGATTCTCGATTAGACAGGGGAGCGAACATCGCGCATGGCAAACGAATACAACGCGAGCAGCATACAGGTGTTGGAAGGTTTAGAGGCGGTGCGAAAGCGCCCGGGCATGTACATCGGAAGCACGGGACCGTCGGGGCTGCACCAACTCGTGACCGAGCTCGTGGACAACTCGATTGACGAAGCGTCCGCCGGATACTGCACACTGGTCGAAGTGACGCTCAACCGCGACGGCAGCGTGTCCGTTCAGGACGACGGGCGCGGCATCCCGATTGACATGCACTCGTCTGGCAAGACCGCGCTCGAAGTGGCGATGACGGTGCTTCACGCGGGTGGCAAGTTCGACGGGCGCGAGTCCGCCGGATACAAAGTGGCGAGCGGTTTGCACGGCGTCGGCATGTCGTGTGTGAACGCGCTGTCCGACTGGATGAACACCGAAGTGCGGCGCGACGGCAAACTGTACGAGCAGAAGTACGCGCGTGGCGTCCCTCAGATGGAGGTTGCCGCGACGGGCATCAGCAAGAAGACGGGGACAAAGCACACGTTTCACCCCGACCCACAGATTTTCCCCAGCCTTGAGTTCAGTTTCGACACGCTTTCGACACGGTTGCGGGAACTCGCGTTCCTCAACAAGGGGATTCGCATCACGCTGAAAGACGAGCGCGTCGGCGTCGAAGGCGGGACGAAGGAGCCGCGCGAGTTCTTCTACGAGAACGGCATCGCCGAGTTTGTCGCTCATCTGAACGAGGGCAAAGACCTGCTTCACCCCGACCCGATCTTCTTCGAGGGCGAACGGGACGATGTGCAGATCGAGATCGCGTTTCAGTTCGACGACTCCTACGACGAGCGCGTCTTCTCGTATGTGAACAGCGTCAATACCCGCAACGGCGGCACGCATGTCAGCGGCTTCCGCGCGGCGTTTACGCGCACGTTCAACCAGTACGCGAAGGACGCAGGACTCGGTAAGAACAGCAAGATCAAACTAACAGGCGAAGACATCCGCGAGGGCATGGTCGCCGTCATCAGCGCGCGCGTGCCGAACCCGCAATTTGAGGGGCAGACGAAGAACGCGCTCGGCAATACTGAAGTGGACGGGATCGTGCAGACGATTGTGAATGAGAAGTTGTCCATGCTTCTCGAAGAACAACCGGCGATTGCGAGGGCGGTCATCCAGAAATCGATCCGGGCGGCGGAAGCGCGCGAAGCGGCTCGACGCGCGCGTGACTTGACGCGGCGCAAGGGCATCCTCGATTCGAGTTCGCTGCCGGGTAAACTGGCGGACTGTTCGGAACGCGATCCGGCAAAAACCGAACTGTTTCTCGTTGAGGGCGATTCGGCGGGGGGAACCGCGAAGCAGGGGCGCGACCGTCGCACGCAGGCGGTATTGCCGCTGTGGGGCAAGGGAATCAACGTTGCGAAGGCGCGGCTGGATCGCGTGTTGAAGAACCGCAACATCGTGACGATTGTCTCCGCGCTCGGCACGGGGATCGGGATGGACGACTTCAACATCGCCAAACTGCGGTATCACAAGATCGTGCTGATGGCGGACGCCGATGTGGACGGCGCGCACATCCGCACGCTGCTGTTGACGTTCTTCTTCCGGCAGATGCCGGAGCTCAT
>JAQBWJ010000550.1 GCA_027625215.1 Candidatus Poribacteria bacterium | reverse complement strand
CGCGAAAATGGTTGGAAGAGTTCGTGACGTCGCTTTTCGGGAATGCCGTAGCCTGTATCCGTGACGCGGAACCGGAGTCGGCGGTTCGGCATCACTTCGGAACTGAGCGTCAGCGCGCCACCTTCGCGGTTGTACTTGACGCCATTCGACATCAGGTTAAGCAGCGCTTGCTTCGTGCGCGTCCTGTCCGCAAACAGACAAAGCGACGCATGCGACGTATCGCCCACTTTATCCTGCAGACGGATGTTTCGCTGCGCCGCAAGGGGACGGATGATGCTCATCACCTCGCCGATCAACGCCTCAACTTCGACAGGCTCGACCGACAATCGCATTTTACCGGACTCGATCCGCGCGATATCAAGCACCTCGTCGATCAGTTCCAACAGGTGGAAGCCGCTCTTCAGTATCTCGTCGACCGACTCCGCCTGTTCGTCGTCAAGCGTCTCCGGGTCCAACTGCAACAGTTGCCCGAACCCCAAAATCGAGTTCAACGGCGTGCGTAGTTCGTGGCTCATGCGCGACAAAAACTCGGATTTCGCCTGATTCGCGGTTTCGGCTTCATGCATCGCGTTTTGCAGGGCGTCGTTCATCGCGCGTTGTTCCGTCACGTCGCGGGCGACGGCGAGAATCTGCTGTCGCTCGGAATCAGGGTTTGCGCGCCATTGAAGCCAACGGTACGACCCGTCCCGGTGGCGATATCGGTTCATAAACTGGATCGTTGCGATCCCATCGCTGATCTTCGTTGCCTCGCTCGTCGTCGCCTCGATGTCATCCTGATGCACATAAGTCAGGTAGGGAACGGTGAGAAGTTCATCCTTCGTATAACCGAGCGCGCTCAACCATTTTGAGTTGATCTGTTTGAAATATCCGTCGAATCCGGCGATGCAGAGCATGTCGGGCGAGAGCTCGAAAAAACGGTCGCGTTCGTTCTCCACCTCTTTTTGTCGGAGCTCCGAGCGGCGCACGATTCCGATCACCTGCCAAATCACCACCCACAGGAAGATCGCGCTCAAAGCGGAGACGAGAAACATCGCGCTATCCGCCGTGTCGAGCCATTTGTCCGTCTGAACGCGCAACCACCCGAATAGAATCGGCACGACGATGGACACAGGCAGGATCACGCGAGCGAGCGTTCCGGTCGCGCTCTGCTCGGTCAGGATGGGGTAGACCTTGAAACGGTCGTCGCTCATCAACACGCCGCAACTGACGAGGAACATCAGCGACGTGATGTTCAAGATCGTCGGCGTACTGCCGTCCGGTGTTCCCGTCAGGCGGATCATGAACAGGCTGGCGACGAGAATCATCAAGGAAAAGAACACGCCCAAGAGCACCGAAATACGGGCGAACATAAGGCAACGGTTACGCTTGACGAGTATCCACCCGCCGCTCGTCGCCAGCAGTACGAACGCGGCAGGGAACTTTGTCCCGCCCGGCACGGCGTTTCGTTGCAGGAATTGATCGAACACCGCAATTGCGCCGAACAACGTCACTACCGCAACCAGCCCTGTGGCGGCACGCATTCGCGCGCGCGAAACGGACTCTCCGGCAGACAACCACAGCGCCGCGCCCATGACCGCGAAGGCGATGCCGGTCGACCATCCGATTGGCTCCATGCCCGGCACAAGGGTACGCATCAGTCCGATGCGCGTGACGCCACCCAACGCGATGACGCTCCCTGCGCCAAGACAGATCAGTCCGACCATTGGCGAGAGTTGGGAAAAGAACGGAATCGCCGAAAATCTGCGCGTGGATGACAGTGAACCGTCCCTCTCCTTACACGAAGTCTGATGCCGGACTTCGTCAAGACTGAAGGAATGATCGGATTATGTGAACTTCACCAGCACGATGTGATCGCGTTCAATTGTCGGGAAAGTATAGGATTGTTGATCTTGTGGCGCAACCGTAAGATGCGTTTCAGTATACGACAAACGTTTTTCGACGGTCACTTGTTCAACAAAATCGAGAGAATGAGGCACATCTTTGTGTCTCCTCTCCCGAACGCTTCTCAGATGATGTCCCACGCCGACGGCACGAGCGCGTCCTTACCGAACGCCCGATGCGCCTCCGGCAGCGATTCTAGAAGTTCTCGAGCGATACGACCGATGCCGTCCGCGCTTTGTTTGACGGCGTTCCTGCCGATTTCGACTGACGCAAAGACGCGAGGGTCTTGCCCGCCGATGCCGTCCTCGCGGGTCAAGGGAGCCGTTCCCAACCGCTCCATGCGGACGAGATCGGGATAGAGTTCCATCATATATGAAGTTTCCCACATCGCAGCGTGATCGACACCGACGGCGTTCTCGCCCTGTTCGCTGCCTGCGTTCTCCCAACCTGCAAGAGCCTTGACCGTCCCGTCCGCAACAACGGGTTCCAGCGCCGCGCCGAGCATCCGCGTCATCCCCTTCACGTCGTGCCCGCTGATCGCGACGATCACGCGAAAACCCGTTGCTTTCAGTCGTTGGAAAAGAGCGGTGAGCGTCATCGTCGTTGCGTCGCGGTTTTCGTCTGAGTTCCAGCCGTCGTGGAGATAGGTCGGCGGGTAGACGATCCCGCCGTGCGTTTCGGCGGTTTGGCAGAGTATCGCGTGCGCTTTGAGCGCGTCTACACCGACGGGCAGATGTTTCCCGTGCCACTCGATGGGACCGAACGGCACGTACACGACGGGAAACGCCTTCGCGCGCGCTTCGAACTCTTTGGGGTGAAGAAACTGCAGTTGAACGTCTAGCGACAGATGCGGCGCGGTCATGGGACGAACCTCACTTTCAAGAAGAGAATCGGCGTCAGCAACTTCAAGAGCGGAGTGTAGTCCTGAGCGAATCGACTCGCAATCACGACGCGCGAGGCGATGTCCAGCGCAGCCGACGAGACGATGTTGAAAGATCAAACGTCCGACCACCGCGCCAACATCACAAAGTTCACGTAGTACTTTCACTATCCAATGCCGTTGGTTACATATCGTCACAAATCATCTTGACAATGTTCAGTCTAAACGTTACACTGAACATCGAAGCGAACTGTTGATTGTGTGAAAGGGAACGCCATGCGCCCGGAACTGTCGTCTTGCCCGTCATGCGGGGGCGAGTTGCTCATTCGCCGATACGGCTGCCCGCATTGTCGGTTGCATGTGGAAGGCGA
>JAQBWJ010000549.1 GCA_027625215.1 Candidatus Poribacteria bacterium | reverse complement strand
TTGCGGACAAGATTCGCGGCGGTGAAGTTGTAGGCGCGATAATCGCCCTTCGTGTAACTGTGCGAGCCCCAGTTGCCCCCAACTGTGGAACGGCGAGTCGTCCGGCAGGTCGGTGAAGTAGAACTCGCGGTCGGTGATGGGGGTCGAACCGTTGTTCGTGTTGACGCAATCGACGCCGTGCGACCAGAACAGCCGCCCGTTTGGATCAACCAACCACCACTTGCCGTCGCGCTTCTCGACGCGGAAGAAGCCCGCCGCGTCGAGTTGAGGTCCCGTCGCCCATCCGCCGTACTCATTCCAGTCGGCGGGGGAGGGACGCGCGGCGAGATCGGCGGCTTCTTTTCGACGGTTTACGTGTAGGTCGTCGTCGGAATGGACTTTGCCGACCCACTCGTCGTAAATGAACTGTCCGTATCGGTCGATGAAGGGGAAGAACTCGTCCGCCGAGAGATGCGCCCATTTATACTCATCCGATTCGCCGACCGCGCGGATGGCACGGAGTACGTAGGCGTGCCGCTCGCTTGGTTGATTCACGAAAATGATCATCTGCGTCAGGTTGGACGAGTCGATGGCTCCCGCCCCCGCCAGACCTCCGGGTAGACCGCGCATCCCGAACAGTTTGCCGCGCAGTCGTTCCGGTAGTGGGCGCGTCAGGTCGATGCGGAATGTCTTCTCCTCGCCCGGTTGAAGTTCGACGCTGCGGGTGAGGGAGTTCTTCGCGCCGTCGCCGCCGGGATTGTCGATGCGGCAGTGGACGCTCACCGCGTTGTCTCCGACGTTGCGGAGTTCCAGCGTGATCGCCGCGTACTTGGATAAGTCCCACTTGCCGTCGGGAGCAGGGAGGGTGAAGCCGGGCCATGTGTATGAGTTGCCCGTCTCGATGCGGAGGGCGTCGCCCGTTGCGGTGAGGATCGCATCCGTCGCGTTGATGGCGGATGGGTCGAAGTCGCCGGAGAAATCGAACAGCGTCATTCCGTCGTCTTGCGCGGACGCCGTTGCGAGTAGCGTGGCGAATAGCAGCATTGTCGTCCTCCGAAGCACAGTTGATCCTCTCCGCAGCCATCTTTATAAATTTTGTTCGCTGGTTCTGTCGTTTACCTAATGTTGTCCTGCCCGTGTCATTCTGAGGCTCCTACCGAAGAATCTCTAGCCGATGCGCCATACAACACGACCATTTGCGGTGATTCAACCTAACGGGCTAGAGATTCTTCACTTCGTTCAGAATGACACGTTTAGTATTAGGCGCCGTGAATTCGCGGCATGGGGAGCGGCTGCATCCCCAATTCGCCGTGAACGAACTTCAACAGCAACTCCGATTTGATGCCCGCGTAATCGGGATCGTCCCAGCGGTTGCGAGTCTCGTCAGGGTCTTCCTGCAAGTCGAACAGTTCCCCGTACGGGCGGTTGTAGTAGACGGTCAATTTATAGCGATCCGTGATGAGTGTCTTCAAGTGGATCGTCGTCGGTTCGTGGCGGTTTTCCACGAAAACGTGGTCGCGCGCCGACTCCGATTCACCCCGCCACACGCCCGTCTGGTCGATCCCTGTCATCGTGCGCGGTGTGTCGATGCCGCACGCCGTCAGGAACGACGGGGCGAGATCAACCAACGTTTGCAATGCGTCGGATTTCACCCCCGCCGGAACCGTCCCCGGCTGTCTCACCACAAACGGCACGCGCACGACATCCTCGTAATGGAACGGTCCCTTCGCGGTGAGTCCATGCTGTCCGTAGAAGTGTCCGTGATCGGACGTGTAGACGACGAGCGTGTTCTCGGCGAGTCCGAGCGCGTCCAGTTTGTCGATGATCGCCCCGATGTACTTGTCCATGCAACTGACCATCGCGTAGTAGATCGCAATGTCCTTCGCCATCTTGTCGCGGTCGAACAGGTGCGAGTGCATCCCGTGAATCCCCATGCCGCTTTCTCGGTAGGCGGAGAAGTCCGGCTTGGACACTTGCGTCATTTGGAAATGGGGCGGGTTGTGGTCGTGTTCGCCGGGCTGCATGTTGGGGATCGTCACGTTGTCGGCGTCGTACATTGTGTCCCAGGGACGCGGGACGAGGTACGGCGGGTGTGGGTCGAGAAAACTCGCCCACAGGAAGAACGGCTCGTCGTTCTCCGCGTAGCCATCCAGCAGGGCGTTCGAACGCTCGGCGATCCAGGTGTTGTAGTGGAACTCCTCCGGTATCTCCCATGTGTGTTTTTGAGAGGTGTTGTTGCCCGTCGGCGGACGAAAGTAGTCGCGCCAGTTGTGAAGCCCCTTTTCTTCCATCCAGATCGCGTAGTGCTGCCCGACGTGCCCCTCGTCCGCGTGGTTGCGGGCGAGTTCGATGTGTTCAAACCCATAGAACGGCTCGTTGAACTCGCGCCAGTAGTCCAAGTCCTGCATGAGCGGGTAGGACTCCAGCGAGGGGTACTCCTCCGTGCCGCGCAACGGCTGGAAGTGCGCCTTGCCGACGAGCGCCGTCCGATAACCCGCTTTGGAAAAATCTTCGCCAACGGTGTGGCGGTCTTCGAGCAGTTTCGTTCCCAACGAGTACGCGCCGTGTTGAGACGGGTACATGCCCGTGATGATCGACGCGCGGGTGGGGGTGCAGGTCGGGTTGGGGCAGTAGGCGCGGGTGAACATCGTCCCCTGCGCGGCGACTTTGTCGAGGTTGGGCGTTTTGAGTTCGGGGTTCAGGCAGCCGAAGGTGTTCCAGTGCTGCTGGTCGGAGGTGATGAGGAGGATGTTCGTTTTGTTCGGCATCGAGGGGGTTTCCTGACGGCTTGTACCTATCGCGGGGGGTGGAACAGGTCTGCGGTTGTTTCATCCTAAAATCGAGTGTTCATCGCCGTTTGGGCGTGTTTTCGGGTGAAAACCCTGTTTCAGAATGTTCCACGATTGTTTCACCATGTTTCATCGTGTTTCGTATTGTTCCACGATGTTTCACCATGTTGCATCCGAGCATACCCGAAGCGAGGGCATGTGGCATCATCCCCCCGGCGCGGTGGGCGATTTTTCTGTAGAATATCGGCTGACGAGGTGTCTGTCTCTGTGATGAGGTGGTCGGTACAGCAGATGAGGGCTGACATGCGGGAGTTCGACTGGCGGGTTTTGGAGGAGGTTGAGACGATCTGGCGGATCGGGTTGCGTC
>JAQBWJ010000548.1 GCA_027625215.1 Candidatus Poribacteria bacterium | reverse complement strand
CGTCGGCGGAGGCGAAGACGCTGATCGTGGTGTTGTTTCCCCGCTCCGAATTTCGATGGTACGCGAAAGACGGATTCTAACAAAAAGATCGAACCGGATAGGACGAGGTACACAACGATGCCGAGCACGTACGAACGGTTCATGGAGCAGGTGAAGAAGGTCCACACGCTGGCATCCGTGTCGCGGCTGCTGAGTTGGGACATGCAGACGTACATGCCGCCCAAAGGCGGAACGTTGCGCGGCGAACAACTCGCGCTCATTCGCGGCGAGATGCACGACATCATCGCGGGTGACGCGATGGGCGCGTTTCTCAACGAACTGTCGTCGCCGAACGGCGCGGACCCGGTGCGAGCGACCAACATCCGCGAAATGAGACGCGAACACGACCGCGCGCGCAAGATTCCGAAGGCGTACGTCGAAGAACTGACGCGCGTCACCTCGAAAGCGAAATCGTCGTGGAGCGAGGCGCGGAAGAACAAGGACTTCGGGCTGTTCGCGGACGACCTCAAAAAGATCATCGAACTGAAACGCAACGAGGCGGGGTACGTCGGGTTCGATACGAACCCGTACGACGCGCTGCTCACCGAGTACGAGCCGGGATCGTCCGCCGAGAGCGTCGGGGCGATGTTCGCGCCGTTGCGGGAGGGCATCACGCCGCTGCTGAAACAGGTGTTGGAGTCGCCGACGCAGCCGGACGTGTCGATCACCCGGCATCCGCTGTCGGAGGAGCGACAGCGCGAGTTCGGCGCATCCATCGCCAAAGACTTCGGGTTCGATTTCGACTCCGGGCGGTTGGACAAGTCGGCGCACCCGTTCTGTTCGGGGTTTCATCCCGGCGATGTGCGGATGACGGCTCGCTACAACGAGCACGAGCCGATGAGTTCACTCTTTGCGATCCTCCACGAAACGGGTCACGGGCTTTACAACCAAGGGCTTGACGCGGCGTACTTCGGGACGCCGTGCGGGGAGTCCGTGTCGTTGGGCGTGCACGAGTCGCAGTCGCGCCTGTGGGAGAACAACGTCGGGCGCAGCAAGCCGTTTTGGTCGCGCTACCTGCCGAAGTTGAAGGCGACGTACGGCGGCGCGTTGGACGACGTGTCGCTCGACGAGTTCCACTTCGCGGTGAACGCCGTCCACCTCAGCCCCATCCGCGTCGAGGCGGACGAGTTGACCTACAACCTGCACATTCTGTTGCGGTTTGAACTCGAAAACGACCTCATCAACGGGAACGTGTCCGTCGACGCGCTGCCGGAGACGTGGGACGCGAAGATGGAACGCTATCTCCACCTGACGCCGCCGGACGTGTCTCAGGGCTGTCTTCAAGATATTCACTGGTCGTTCGGGGGGATCGGCTACTTCCCGACGTATACCATCGGCAACCTGTACGCCGCGCAGTTGGACGCGGCGATCCGGCGCGACATCCCAAAACTGGACGCGCAGATCGCGCGCGGCGAGTTCGGCGAACTGTTGGGATGGCTGCGCGAGAAGATTCACCGACACGGGATGCGGTACGCGTCCGAGCAGGTGATCGAAGAGGCGACGGGCGAACGACCCGACGGCACATACTTCGTGAACTATCTGCGCGACAAGTACGCGCCGCTCTACAAACTCTGACCGCGTTTCCCGTCCTTCGACGGCTCCACGACGGGAACGACGCCCGGATGCGGCTCAACGTGAACGAGCACATCCGAAACCGAAGGCATCTCGCGCAGGATCGCCTCTTTGACGCGGTGCGCGAGTCGGTGTCCCTCGTATACGGTCACATCCCACGTCACATGCAGGTGCAGGTCGAGCACGTAGTAGACGCCCATTTTCCGACCGATGAACTTCTCGACGCCGCGCACATGTTCGTCCCGCATGGATCGAACGATCCGCCTCACGGTGTCCTCCAGTTCTTGGGGAACGCGCGCGTCGAGCATTTCGTGACTCGCCGCCCACAAAAACGACGCGGAACCGTACGCCATGATTCCAGCGACCACAAACGCGGCGAGGTCGTCGGCGACCGCCCAGTTTTCGCCCCCAAGCCGAATGGCTCCCGCGCCGATCAGCACGGCAAACGTCGCGCCGACATCCGCCCGATGATTCAGCGCGTCCGCTTCGAGCGCGGGGCTGCCGGAGCGTATCGCGGCGCGTCGTTGTATGCGGTACATGAACTCCTTGACGACAATCCCCACCGCCGCGACCCACAAGACGGCGGATTCCGGCGTCGGATGCGGCGAGCCGATGCGCTTCCACGCGCCCATCGCAATCGCGCCCGACGTCAGCAGCACGCCGATGGCGATCATCCGCGCGAGTTCCGTTTCGATCTTGCCGTGACCGTAGGGGTGATCGTCGTCGGGCGGACGGCGGGCTAAGGCGATCCCCGCGAGCAGTCCGACGGACATCGCCACGTCGGTCAGGTTGTTGAGGGCGTCCGCCGTCAGCGCGTACGAACCGCCTCGCCACCCGTAGTACGCCTTCAACAGCGCGAGCGCGACGTTGCCGATCAACACGACGACGACGGAAGGTTCCGCCCGCTCGCCGACCGTCTGCCACGCGCGGTCGGCGGCTCTCGCTGGCGGCGGTGCGGACGATGGTGTCGGTTCGCTCATGCCTTGTGTTGCGCCCTGTTGGGGACAGTGGGTCTGTCGATTCATTCACGTACAAAACGATAGACCCGTTTTGGAGGTTCGCCAATGAAGAGTTGCGCGACGAGTTGATCGCCCAATCCCGATGCGCGAGAACCTCAGCGAATCGGGTCGCGGTCGTGTATCATAAAAGCGTGACGCGCACTCAACGGCGGGAGTCGTTACATGCCGAAAGTTGTCCCGCGATTGATCGCCACGGTCGAGCGCGCGCAACCGCCGCATCGGTTGTTGGCGATGTTGCGCGAGCGCGGCGTCGCGCTGGAGCGCGTGTTTTTGCTGGACAGCGCGTTGTCGGGGCGACGGGACGCCCGTTGGTCGTTTTTGGCGGCGAACCCGTACGCGACACTGACGGCGTTCGGTACGCGAATCGAATCATCACAACACACCGCGTCGGGCGTGACGACGGAGCGGTTTGAACGCGACCCGCTCGACGCGCTGCAATCGGCGGTGGAGGCGGTTCAGGCGGAACCCAATCCAGACGCGCCGTTCGTCGGGGGAGCGGTCGGCGTACTC
>JAQBWJ010000547.1 GCA_027625215.1 Candidatus Poribacteria bacterium | reverse complement strand
CCGCCCGCCGACCCCGTTCGCGCGAAAGGTCGATTCACGCATCAGCGCGGGCAAGTGTTGGACGTGTTGAAACGGATCGGCGAGTCGGATGCGGCGCGGCGCAAGGCGTTGCTGAAAGAGTTGACCGCCGACGCGAAGTCCGACGCGGCGACGCGCAACCTGCTCGAAACGCCGCAGATCGCCGCGATCCGCGACGGGTTGGGCGGCTAGTCCGACGGTTCCGACTCGTGGGCTGCGAGTTCGGTCGGCAAACGATATGCGATGTTGGGAAGTTGTCGTCCGTCTGGATCGGTCACACGGACGACAAACCCACCTCGCCCTTTCAGATGGCGAATCAAGACGACCAGTTGGTTCGCTCCCTCATCCAACTCAATCGGCGCGACGTATTGATCCAGTTGCAGAACGCGTGCCTCCGATTGTGTGAGAACTTCCTTGCCGTTCAGCCACACCGTCACATCGTCGCTCGCGCCGAGACGCAGTTCCGCCGAGTACATCGCGTCGGACACGATCTCCGTCGCGGCGACCCCGACGTACGCCTTGCCGCTCAGTTCTCGATTTAGATTCACATACCCCTCGAACGTTTGACGCGACGCCGGTTTCCACTCGCCGGTGAGAACCGCCTCGACGGGCTCGCTCCGTCTGAAGTTGCGGCTCATTTTTTTCACCATCCATGCGGAGGACGGCGCGAACGCCCATCGGCCGACCAAATCAGTGGCAATCGGTGGTTGGAACGGCGAATCATCTTGCGCTGCGTCGTCCCGTTTTGTTGTCAGCAGATGTTCTTCCAGTCGAAATCGGAACGCGGCGCGTTCGTCCTGCGACTGGGCGAGCCGAGCATAAAACGCTTTTCCTCGCTCCATCTTGTTCGACTCGGCGTACGAGACCGACAACTTCTTCCAGTTCTCCTCCGACACGAGATGCGGGTCCCGTTCGACACCCTTTTCCAACAGGTCGAGCGTTTGATCGTTCGTCGGCTCCGGCATCTCCGCCGCCATTTTAAACGGTAGGTCCGGGTCTGCGACGAACGCAGAGGGAGACACAAACGGCAGCGCGATCCGAGCCGTCAACACAAACGCGCCGAACAGCGGCGCTCCCACCTGAAACCACTGTGACCGAATGAGCCCACGATCCCCGAACATATTCGCAAGCACCCACATCCCGATTCCCGCTGAGAGGAACCCGAACGCATCCAACCAGAGCGGCTGGAACTCAATCGCGCCCGATGCGTTGGTCAAACCGGGCACATCCAAGTCCGCGATGCTCATTAATAGAAGAGGGATGGAGTTCGCAAAGGCGTGACCGAAAAGCGCGGGCAGAATCGAGCCGGAGCGAAGCGTCCACCATGCGAACAGACAGCCCAGCGCAAGCGCGCCGGAGAACTGCCAAGGGTTCATGTGAAGGACGGCGAACATCAGGGACGAGTAATAGATCGCTTTCCGTTCGTCGTAGTGCGTTCGGAAGCCGCCGAGAATCACCCCTCGAAACAACAACTCCTCCGTGATCGGGGCGACGACGCTGATCACGAGAAGCGAACGCCAAAACCCGCCCTCTCCGGCGAATAGATCGACGAACATCGCCTGCATCCACAACGGGACGGGGATGATGACCCGCACAATGTTGTCCAGTTCGGAGAGCAACAGCACGCACCCGATGATCGTCAGCGCCATCGGCGGGATGAGCATCAGGTTGAACGGACGGAACGGCAGCGTCGTCAAAACGGGAACCCCCGCGCGACGCACCGCGTACCAAATCGGAATGCCGAACGCAAGCCATGAGACGACGAGCTCAGTCGGCACGCTCAAACCGAAGGCGCGTTTTAGCAACGGGTCAATCAACGTCGTGGATAGTGTTGTGAACATCATCATCCACAACAGCACTTGCAACAACAGAAAGATGGACTGCTTCAAGTCCGGATAGCGCGTGTTTGCGGCGTCAAGCGGCTTTTGGTCGTCTTGGTTGGAATCCATCATAGCCTTAATAGTACCACGATCATCAGCGGATGCCAGACGACATTATCCGTCGCGCTCCGGGTTGACGTCATCCAACGGGACGGGCGTTTGTCCGGTGAGAATACCATCGGCGACGAGTTTCCCCGTCGCGGGCGCGAGCATTAGTCCGACGCGGAAGTGCGCCGTCGCCACCCAGAGTCCGGAACGAAACTCTCCGATGTAGGGGTAACGCTTCGCCGGAGCGGGACGAAAACCCGACCACGCCTGCGTCACCGGATACCGCGCCAACATCGGACTGACGCGCTCCGCTCCGTCGCGCAGTTCCGCGATCCCTTCATCGGTGGTCCCGCGTTCGTAACCGACCTCTTCAACCGTCGCGCCGACGAGAAACGCGCCGTCGTCGCGTTGGGCGAGGTAGATGCCCTCCGCGCTGATCGTGTGTTGGAAGGCTTCGGGCGGTGCGTCCATTCGGATGACCTGCCCTCGCACGGGTCGCACGGGGAGATAAAGTCCGGCGCGCTCCGCCAAACCACCCGACCAACAACCCGCCGTCAGCAAAATCGTCCCGGCGCTGAACGAGCCGACGGACGACTCGACACCGAGACACCGATCCCCATCAAACCGCAACGACGCGACTTCGGCGTTCGTGACGATCCTGCCCCCGCGCTTCTCGAACGCGGACGCCAACGCCCTCAGGTAACGCGGCGGACGTATCTGCGCGTCATCCGAGTGAAACGTTCCGCCAAGCGTGTTCGGCGAGACGTTCGGTTCGCGGCGAACAACCTCCTCCGGCTCCACCCACTCGACGGGGACGTTCCGTCGTACGTGCAGCGAATGAAACTTCCTGAGCGTCGCGCGCGTCTCAGCCTCGAACGCAAGTTCAAAACCACCGCGCTGACGGTAGCCTGAGTCGATGCCCGTCGCGTCGAGCAGTTCTGCGTGGAGCGTTGGATAACGCTCATGACTCCAGCGCGAAAGCCAGCCGTAGGCGTCGTCCGTTGTGACGCGGTGTCGAAGGAACCCCGCCGCCGCCCACGACGCCTCGCGCCCGACTTCGGCGTTCCGTTCCAACAACAGCACGGACGCGCCACGACCCGCGAGTTCCCACCCGCACATCAGTCCGATGACGCCGCCGCCGACAATCAACACATCAAGGTTTGTCGTTCGCATGGAAGGGATCGTAGCCGGACGCCGCTTTGTTG
>JAQBWJ010000546.1 GCA_027625215.1 Candidatus Poribacteria bacterium | reverse complement strand
GCATGACGAGGTGATCCAACTGACGGGTCGGTTCATGGAGTACTACCGTCGCCATGGAAAGTACCGTGAACGCTCGCACGCTTTCGTTGAGCGCATCGGCATCGAACGGTTGCGCGACCTGCTCGTTCACGACATGGAAGGCATCGCCGCCGAGTTGGACACGGGCATCGAAGCCGCCGTGAACGCCTACAAAGACCCGTGGACGGAAGGGCGCGAGCCGGTGCATCCGAAACAGTTTGCGGGTCCTGAACTCGTCGTAGTCTCGTAAGGACTGCGACGAAAACGGGATGAGGACGTGTGTCTGCTGTGACCTGTACCTCATCCCGTCACTCTCGGAAAACCGAGAGTACCTTCATAGGAGAACAGTATATGACCGCCATGATGACACTTCAAGAAAAGACATGGTTGGATAAAGAAGTCGCGCTGGGAGAGGTGGAGCAGATTCCTGTCGGCGAGGGGCGCGTGTTCCTCGTCGCGGGCAAGGGGATCGCCGTCTTTCGCGCCCGCAGCGGCGAACTGTTCGGGGTGGATGACTCCTGTCCGCATCGCGGGGGACCGCTCGGCGACGGGTTGCTCGCGGGGCGAACGGTCGTCTGCCCGCTGCACGGCAAATCGTTCAATGTGCGGACGGGCGAGTGTCTGCAAGGGGATGTCGATCCCGTAAATACCTATCCGGTGCGAGAAGAAAACGGCTCGATGTACTTGACCCTGCGGTACGAGGGTTAAGCGTCGTCATCACGCCAACTCCAACGGTTGTGATTCGATCCGAGCGATTCGGCTTCGACAGGGCTGGAGTGTGCTCTCGCCCAAACGAAAGAGAACTAACTTATGCAGATACGCAATCAGGCGACACGTATCTCGTTGTTCAACTTCAAGACACCGCAGATGCGCGCGTTCCATATGTCGTGGTTCGCATTTTTCCTCGCATTCTTCGGGTGGTTCGGCATCGCCCCGCTGATGGCGGTCGTCCGCGACGATTTGGGGCTGACGAAGGCGCAAATCGGCAACACAATCATCGCGTCGGTGCTGATTACCGTGTTCGTGCGCGTCCTGATCGGCTCACTCTGCGACCGATTCGGCGCGCGGAAGGTTTACTCGTTGCTGCTCATGATCGGGTCGATCCCGGTGATGACGATTGGTTTCGCCAACAGTTACGCGACGTTCTTAATGTTTCGCCTCGCCATCGGCGCGATTGGCGCGTCGTTCGTCATCACGCAGTACCACACGTCGGTCATGTTCGCTCCGAACGTCGTCGGCACGGCGAACGCGACGACGGCGGGGTGGGGCAATCTCGGCGGCGGCGTGACGCAGATGGTGATGCCGCTCATCTTTACCGCCGTATTATCGCTTGGCGTGAACCAACTGCTTGGCTGGCGGCTGGCGATGGTCGTGCCGGGGATCGCTCTGTTCCTGGTTGGGATCGCCTATTACTTCCTCACCCAAGATGCGCCCGACGGCAACTACACGGAGCTCCGCGCGAAGGGGCAGATGCCGGAAGCGAACTCAAAGGAAGGCGGCAAGGGGTCGCTGCTCGAGGCGGCGAAGGACTACCGCGTCTGGGCGCTGTTCGTGATCTACGCAGCGTGCTTCGGCGTCGAACTGACGATCAACAACATCGCCGCTCTCTACTACCACGACCGCTTCACGCTCGACGTGAAGACGGCGGGAATGATCGCGGGGCTGTTCGGGTTGATGAACCTGTTTGCGCGGACGCTCGGCGGCGTGGGATCGGATTTCGTGGCGAAGAGGTTGGGGCTGAGAGGGCGCGTTGGGTTCTTGGGGATCGTCCTGTTCTGCGAGGGGATCGCGCTCGTGGTGTTCTCGCGGATGGGCATGCTGCCGCTCGCGGTCGGCACGATGATCGTGTTCAGCCTATTTGTGCAGATGTCGGAAGGCGCGACGTACGGTGTCGTGCCGTTCATCAACCGAAAAGCGATGGGCGCGGTGTCGGGGATCGTCGGCGCGGGCGGCAACGCCGGAGCGGTCGCCGCAGGGTTCCTGTTCCGGTCTGAGAATCTGACGACGCAGCAGGGGTTAATGTTCTTAGGGGTGATGGTCGCGGTGGCGTCGGGGGCGACGTTCTTCGTGCGGTTCTCTCCGGCGATGGAAGCGGAATACTCGGCGTCTACAACTCGAACAACTGACGGACTGGAAACGCTAGCAACCGACGATTGACGCAACAGGCGGTCGTTCACCGGGAAAGGCGCGTGATGGAATCTCCCACGACAACAGGCAAGGCGGTCTGTCCGTACTGTGGCGTCGGGTGCGTCATCACCGCGACCGTTCAGGCGAATGAGATCGTCAAGATATCTGCCGACAAAGATGACGCGCCCAACTTCGGGATGCTCTGCCAAAAGGGGGCGTACCTCAAGAAAGTGTTCGACGAATCGAAGCGGCTCGCCTACCCGATGATCCGTCGGGAACGCGGTGGCGAGCCCGAGCGCGTCTCGTGGGAAGAAGCGATTGCGTTCGCCGCGGGTAGGCTGAACCGCATCCGCGACGAGCACGGTCCAGACGCCATCGCGTTCTACGGCTCCGGTCAGTTGGATACGGAGGCGTCCTATCTGTTCACGAAGTTCATGAAGGGCGGCATCCGCACCAACAACATGGACACGAACAGCCGCCTCTGTATGTCGAGCGCGGTCGCCGCGTACGTGAAGGCGTTCGGCTCCGACGGTCCCCCAACATGCTACGACGACATTGACCACGCTGACGTGTTCCTCCTGATCGGCGCGAATATGGCGGCGAACCACCCCGTTCTGTTTCAGCGCATCCGCAAACATCGCGCGAAGCATCCGAACGCGCGTACCATCGTCGTGGATCCGCGTCGCACGCCGTCCGCGCAGTTCGCCGACGTGCATGTGCCGCTCGCGCCGGGCAGCGATGTCGCGTTCCTCCAACTGGTGTCGAAGCGGCTGTTGGAGGCGGGTCGGGTGGATGAGCGGTTTGTGGGAAGGCGCACGGAGGGGTTCTCAGCGTCCTTCGCCCACCTCGCCGCGCTGGATGAGAAGACACTTCTCGCCGCCTGCGACGTACATCCGGGACGGATTGACGAAGTGGTCGAACTGCTGTCGGACGATGCGCGGTTCCTGAGTTTTTACTGTCAGGGAACGAACCAAAGCGTCGCGGGCGTCGATAAAAACCTCGCGCTTA
>JAQBWJ010000545.1 GCA_027625215.1 Candidatus Poribacteria bacterium | reverse complement strand
ATTTGGCGAGCGCGGAGGCGGCGTACGGCATGGCGACCGACCTATCGGAGGTGAGCTCGAAGATCAACCTAGACCGCGCAAAAGCCGACGCCGTCGTAGCGGACGCGGCAATTGAACAAACGAAAATCGGGTTGAAACAGGATGCGGCTCAGGCGGGAACGACGGTGAAGCGTTCCAGCGCCGATTTACAGATCGCCAAAGCGCGGTTGGCGTCGATGGAAGCGGGCGCGCGCGATCAGGAAATCGAACAAACTCGATTGCGTGTGTTGAACTCGAAGCGGGAAGTGGACAGGCTGAAGACGTTGTCTCAGGAGGAGTTTGTCACGTTGGTCGAGTTGGAGACGGCCCAGCAGCAGTACGACATCTATCTCGCGCAGTTGTCGCTGTTGGAGGCGGGCGCGCGCTCCGAAGACATCGACGCGCTCAAGGGCGCAGTCCACTCGGCGGAAGCGGTGTTGGAATCGGCTCAGACGAACGAGCGGTTCACCGTCGAGTTGGGTCCGGCGAGCCTCATTTCGGCTCAGGCAAGGGCGAACAACGCGAAGGCGGACTTGGAGCAGGCGCAGATCACTGAAGACAAGGCGGTCTGGCAAAAAGAGCTCGCGCAGGCGGAAGCGGCGTTCCGCAAGGCGCAAGCGGCGTTCGATCTGGCGACGCGGCGGCTGGACGAGACGTACCTTCGCGCGCCCGTGTCCGGCGTTGTGTCGCAGCGGTTTTTGGATCGGGGCGGCACGGCGATGACGAATCAGCCGTTCGTGTCGATTGTCGGAATGGACACGGTGAGGGTGGCGATCCGCGTGCCGGAACGCGAAGTCGCCTATATCCAACAGAACGCAGCCGCCGTCGTCCGACCCGACGCTTTCCCGAGTCGACGGTTTGAAGGCAAAGTTGTCTTCGTCAGCCCGATTATCAACCGCGAGAGCCAGACGGCGGAGGCGGAGATCGAAGTGTCGAACCGCGATCACACGCTCAAGCCGGGCATGTTCGCGCGGGTCGATGTGACGGTCGCGGAACCGATACGGACGATTGTGCTGCCGACCGATGTGATTTCGCAGGGAGTCGGGGAATCGTACGTCTACGTCGTGACGAACGCGAAAGCGGTGAAAACGCCGATCACGCTCGGCATGTCCGAAGGCGACAAAACGGAAGTGCGGGCAGGACTGAGAGTCGGCGACAAGATCGTCATCATGGGACAGGCGGGTTTGACGAACGGCGCGGATGTGAACCCCGTCAACCAAGACACACCGCCACCGACAACCGAATCGGACGCTCAGGACATTCAACCCGCAGGACGAGAATAACGTCGACGACTTGTCACCTCGACACAATGGGGAGTAGATCATGAATCTGCCAAACGCAGCGTTGCGGCGACCGATCACGACCTTCATGGTGTTCATCGCGCTCATCGTGATCGGGTTAGTGGCGTTCTCGCGGCTTGCCATCGACATGCTGCCTGACATCGAGTTTCCGTCCGTCACCGTCTCGGTCGGCTATCCGGGCGCGAGCCCCCACGAGGTTGAAACGCTCATCACCGAGCCGATGGAACGCGCCGTCAGCACCGCCCAAAACATCGAGGAAGTCACGTCGGACTCCGGCGAAGGATCGTCGTCCGTGCGGGTGGAGTTCACCTGGGGCACGGACATGACGGAAGCGATCAACGACATCCGCGAGCGAGTCGCGCGCGTCCGCGAGGAACTCCCCGAAGACATCCAAGAGCCGCGCATTTTCAAGTTCGACACCTCAGCGATGCCCGTCATGTTCCTAAGCCTATCGGGTGATCAACGCTCCGATTTCATCCGGCGGTATGCCGACGACGAGATCCGCCATCGGTTGGAACAGATCGAAGGCGTCGCTTCTGTCGATGTGTCCGGTGGGTTGGAACGCGAGATTCAGGTGAACGTCGACCAAAGTCGTCTTGAGGCGGTTGGGTTGACGTTCGGCGAAGTGCGCTCGGCGCTGCGGAACGAGAACCTCGACATGCCCGGCGGGTACGTTGAGTCGGAACGGCGCGAGTACCTTGTCCGCACGACGGGACAGTTCACGAGTCTCAGTCAGATCGAGAATACGGTCGTCGGTTATCGGGACGGCGTAACGATCCGATTGCATCAGGTCGCCGAAGTGCTCGATTCGTTCAAAGAGCAGCGTTACGACGTGCGGTATCAGGGTCAACAGGCGGTGTCGATCATGGTGCGAAAGCAGCCGGGTCAGAACACCGTGCAGGTCGCCGACCGTGTGATCGCGCGGATCGCCGCGATTCAACCGACACTGCCGGAAAGTATGAGCCTCGATGTTCGCTGGGATACCTCACAATTCATCCGCGACTCGATCAACCAGATTCAACAGTCCGCCATTTGGGGCGGCGTGTTGGCGATCATCATCCTGATCCTGTTCCTCCGCAGCGCGCGCGCAACAATGATCATCGCCGTCTCGATTCCGATAGCCGTCATCACCACGTTTATCTTGATGGACGCTCTGGGCATCACGCTGAACATGATGTCGTTGGGCGGGATCGCGCTGGGGATCGGGATGCTTGTCGATAACGCGGTCGTCGTATTGGAGAATATCTTTAGGCATCGCCAAGAAGGAAAGGACGCGGTTGAGGCGGCGAAACTCGGCGCGGGCGAAGTCAGCGGGGCGATCATGGCGTCCACTTGGACGACGCTGTGCGTCTTTCTGCCGATGTTCTTCATCGGGTCGGGCGTCCAGAGCATCTTTTTCAGTCAAATGGCGTATACCGTGTCGTTCGCGTTGTTGGCGTCGCTGTTGGTTGCGCTGACGCTGATCCCAGTGCTGTCCACGAGACTCCTGAAAAACGACGGCAATGTTGGCATCAAGAACGGCAAACAACTTCGCGCATCGCGTTTCGACCATTTCGCCGACCGCTACCGCGAATTGCTTCGGTGGTCGTTGAACCATCGCGTGTGGGTCGTGACGATGTGCGTCGTCATATTGGCGGCATCTGTAGCGGTCTTCCCGAAGTTGGGGTCGGAGTTCATGCCGGAGGTCGATGAGGGCGATATCAACGTCAACATCGAACTGCCCGTCGGAACGAAACTGGCCATCACCGACAAAGTAGTGCGCGAGATGGAAGCGATTGTCGAGGCGAATGTCCCTGAGCTCGTCTCGTTGAGAACGACGCTCGGTTCCAGCGGCGG
>JAQBWJ010000544.1 GCA_027625215.1 Candidatus Poribacteria bacterium | reverse complement strand
CGCCGAGTCCCGCGAACGCCACGCGCGGGAGGCTCGGCAGGTCGGGCGTGAGCATCCATCGTTGAAGGCGGTTGTACGTTTCGCCGCCGACCCAATCCTTGAACCCGCCAAGATTCTCCGCGCCGTTTCGATAGGCGATGTCGAGGTTCGCCCAGAACGTCGCCGCGATGCTGACGACAATCGCCACCAACAACGCGCCGAGCAACCCGCGATTACCGATCCCGTTCACCTCCGCGATCTTGAACGCTTCCAACTGGTTCGGCATCGGGTGGTTGCGATAGCCGCGATTGAACCAGTGAAACATCCCCAACACCGTTTGGCTGCGGGGCGAGAAGGCGCGCGTCCCGGCGAAGGAGGTCATCATGTCGAGCGGGTTAACGTAGTAGATTTCATGGGGCGAGCCGAACTCGGCGCGGACGCGGGTAATCGCAATCGCCAACGCGAAGTAGATCGAGAAGAACAGAACCGCCGCCCAAACCGCCAACCCCGCGACCGACGTGAACACCAACAACGCGCCCGTGCTGACGATCAACCCGACCAATGCCGTGCGATACGAGACGGGTTCGTTCGAGTCATCCACCGACGCCGGACGCAACGCGCCATGAAACGCAAACGCGAGTTGCCGTCGGCTCGACCAGAAGGCGATCCCGCAGAGCGTCACCCACGCGCCCCATCCCTGCTGCCCGAAGTAGGGGAACTCCGGCAGCGACCGGAACCCCGCCGCCACGCCGAACACCTGCTGCGCCTTGCGGAACAGGTAGAAGAACCAACACGAAAACGATAGATCAAGCGGCATGAAGAAGGCGATCCCGATCATGAAGGGGTACATCGAGATGCGCGTCCCGGCGAGCGCGTTCCACGGCTTCGCGGTGAAAAAACGCCCGACATCCTCCTGTTTGATGTACTTGATGCGCGGCACTTGCGGATACAAATAGTGCAGCCCGTTGAGGACCGTGATCGTCCCCGCGACGGCGAATCCGACCCACATCATCTTCTGCGAAAACAACGGCTTGCCGCTATCCTCCGCGAGTCGGATCGGCAGTTGAATGTTCGGGTAGGCGAGTTTTTCCTGTTCCGTCCAGCGACGGCGGAGAAGCGTGTTGATGCACAACGCCATGAACATCAGGATCAGTGTGAACCCGCCCCACCCAATCAACGGGCGCATCCACACCCGCGCGTTCACCCACGAATAGACGGTCGATTCACCCTCGTAAAACCCTTTCAACGCGACGGGGTCGGAGACGGTCAACCATTGGGGGATGTAGTGCCAGAACAGGTCGCCCCACTCGTTCTCAGGCGTTGCGTACCAGTAGCCGTGCGCGATTGCGCCGAACAGGTTCTGGAACATGTCGTGACCGGAGAACGTGACGCTCATCGCGTTCATGATGTAGACGACGAGGAGCTCGTGCGACTTGAGCGCGGCGTTCGGCGCGACGTATCGGAAGGCGAGGTTCAGCGCGGTCAGCACGAATAGGAAGAAGACAGGTTGAATGAACAGAGGAAGACACGAACCGTCGAGCGAGTAATACCGCGTCTCGACCAGCGTGAGCCAGTAGACATCAAGCGGAATGAGCACCGCGCCCAACACGATTGAGCGCAACGTCACAACGGATGCGGTTTTGCGAGGCTCCTTCATGCCGCTCGGTCTTCGCCCTTCTCTGAAGCGTGTCGGTTTCCTGTCGCAGTCCCGTTACGGACTCCGCAGCGGCGTCTTCAACATCCCGCCGACGCGCTGCCACTCCGCGCCCTCGAAATCGTCCAACCCGAACTCAATCGTCGCGGGGTCTTGCCGCAGTTTGAACGTCCGTCCCAACCGATCCCAAAATGAGAAGACGCTGGAATAGTTGGAATCCGTCTCCGGCTGGAGCCGCGAATGGTGGACGCGGTGCATGTTCGGCGAGACGAACGCGGCGCGAAACGCTCGGTCGAGCGCATCAGGAACGCGCAGATTACTGTGGTGAAACTGCACAATCGCCATGAAGACCGCTTCGTAGACGAACAGATGCCACAACCGCATCCCGATCAACGGGACGACGACCAAACGCAACGCCGTTGAGATGGCAATCTCGCCGGGATGGAACCGCACGGCGGAGGTGATGTCGAGTTTCAAGTCCGTGTGGTGCGTCCGGTGGAACCGCCAGAGGAACGGGACGGTATGGTTCAGCCGATGCCAGAGGTACATCCACCCGTCCATCAAGACGAACGCGACGACGACAGATGGGGCGGCGGACAATCCCAACCAGTTCACAACGCCGAACCCGTTCGCCGCGACCCAATCGAGCGCGGTCTTCATCAAAAGGGCGTAGACGATCCCCAACAGGACGACGTTCACGGCGGCGAGCGTCAGATTGCGCCGCGCGTGACGGAATCGCCGAGTCTCGGCGGATACCTTCCGCGAGAAGGGAAACCACGGCTCCATCGCCCAAAACGCGAACAGTCCGCCGAAGCCGACGGCGTATTTCAGCCGCGCCGCTGCGTCGGTGAGTTCCTGTTCGCCCATGTCGTCAACCTTTGTTGGATGCGCCTTCTGCGTTGCCCGTTCAAGTGTATCGACCGTAAGGGTGAATGGCAACGCGGAGCCGGACCGTTGAGGAGGTTGATCCCGTGCGCTCATCGCCGAAGCGCTCATCAAAGCCGACATCACATGGTTCTCTCACGACGTATCATAGGCATCGGATTGCGCCCGTCACACTCTTTCGCAACTTTCTTTGAACCTTTCCGACCCGCCCGACACTGAGAGGGCAGGGGAGTACGCAATGAGCCTCGACATCGCCGCCTATCGCGGAGAGATCGGTAAATTCGTGAACGCGCTGTGCGACCGCTACTACCGCCACAGTCAGCCGGATGATCGACTCGACCTGCGGAACGAGGTCGCCCTTGTCGCCCACACGAACCGCGAACGGCTCGCCGCGTTGGGCGAGAAGGAACGGCTCGGTTGGCTGCATGAAACGGCGCGAAACGTCGTGCGGAACGCCTCGCGGCGGGAGCGGCGGTCGGGTGATGAGGTCGTTGAGGACGAAGCGTTCGAGTTGGCGTCCGAAGCGGCGTTGCCCGACGCGGCGCTCATTCAAACCGAAACGAAGAACGCCGTGCGCGACGCCATCCAACGACTGCCGGACATTCATCAACAGGTCGTGTGGCTGTTTTACGTCGATCAGGTTGGC
>JAQBWJ010000543.1 GCA_027625215.1 Candidatus Poribacteria bacterium | reverse complement strand
GTCGAGCTCGCGTTGGCGCGGCAGCGGATCGTCTCGGTCGGCGAACGTCTCGGCGCGGCGAACGCGACAAAACTCGTCCCGTCTCTCGACATCGGCGGCGAACTGGAGAGAGACGGCGGAGAATGGGAAGCGGGGCCACAAATGACGCTGCCGTTGCCCGTTTTCAATCGGGGGCAGGGACGCATCGCGGGCGCGGAGTCGGAAATCCGTCGACTGCAAGCGGACTACTACGCGCTGGCGGTCGAGAGTCGGTCGGCAGCGCGGAGGGCGGAGAGGCGGTTGCAGGTTGCGCGGGACAAGGCGTTGTTCTATCGGGATGACGCGCTCCCGCTTCAAGCGAACATTCTCGACCAAACGCAACTCCAATACAACGCGATGCAGATCGGTGTGACGCGCCTGCTCGAAGCGAAGCAACGACAGATCGAAGCGGGGAGGCTATACGTCGAAGCGCTCTACGATTACTGGTCGGCGCGCCACGCGGTCGATCAACTGTTGAGCGGGCGGATGACGGACGCGATGCCCGTCTCCGGCGATCGTGGCGTCTCGATGCCAACGAACGAGGGAGGACACTGAGATGAATCGACGCGATTTGTTAAAACTCGGCGCGTTGGCGGGCGGAACGGCGTTCGTCGCCTCGTCGCGGGCGGAGGCTCCGGCGCGAGGCGGTTGGGAGAAATCCTATGCGGGCGACCCGAACCGTCCCGTCTTGGAGCCCGGACTACCCGGCAAGGACTACACGCCCGTTATCACCCCGAACGGGTCGTCACTACCGTTCAAGGTGGTGGATGGCGTGAAGGTGTTCCACTTGATCGCCGGACCTGTGCGTCACACGTTCGCACCCGGTCTTGAGGCGAACTGCTGGGGTTATAACGGACAGGTGCACGGGCCCACCATCGAGGCGGTTGAGGGCGACCGCGTCCGCATCTACGTGACGAACCGCCTCATTGCCCCGACGACGGTGCACTGGCACGGCGTCTTCCTGCCGAATGGGATGGACGGCGTCGGCGGGCTGAATCAACGCGCGATCCGTCCGGGAGAGACGTTCAAGTACGAGTTCACCGTACGTCAGCACGGGACGTACATGTACCACTCGCACCACGACGAGATGACGCAGATGGCGTTGGGGATGATGGGGATGATCGTCTTCCACCCGCGCAACCCGTCGCCTGAATATCGCGTGGATCGGGACTTTGCGATCATGTTGAGCGAGTGGGCGTTGGAGCCGGGCGCGTCCACGCCGAACCCGAACGAGATGAGCGACTTCAACGTGTTGACGATGAACGCGCGGTGCTATCCCGGCACGGAGTCGTTAGTCGCCAAACTCGGCGAGCGAGTGCGTATTCGGTTCGGGAACCTGAGCGCGATGGATCACCACCCGATCCACCTGCATGGACACTATTTCAAGGTCGCCGCAACGGATGGAGGGCGGATTCCTGAATCGGCTCAATGGCCCGAAACGACGGTGCTCGTTCCGGTCGGCAGCACGCGAGATGTCGAGTTCGTCGCCAGCGAACCCGGCGATTGGGCGATGCACTGCCACATGACTCATCATGTGATGAACCAGATGGGGCACAACTTCCCGAACATCGTGGGGATCGACTCAACCGGCTTCGACGCGAAAGCGCGCCAACTGCTGCCCGCCTACATGACGATGGGTCGGGACGGCATGGGCGACATGGGGGCGCACATCGAGAGCGGCCACATGAAAGCGCCGGAGAACAGCATCCCGATGGTTGGCGCGATGGGTCCGTTCGACTACATCACGATGGGCGGGATGTTCACCGTGTTGAAGGTGCGGGAGCAACTCGCGTTGTACAACGATCCGGGTTGGTACGAGCATCCGGCGGGGACGGTCGCGGGTGTTGCGACGAAGGAGGAGTTGCGGCGCGATCTCGGCTCCATCGGTTCGTGACGGAACAAATACGAGCTCGACCCGTCGGAATGAACCGTGTCGTTTCCGACGGGTCGTTCTCCGTTCCGGGCGCATCATCGCTGATGTCGCGTGCTGCGGACGCATGCCGTTCCACGATGCGACTCGCAGCCGTGCGATATTCGTGGTCTTTGTTCTATTGCGAGCCTGTCGCGATCCACTGTTTCAACCGACCCCATGCTTCAGGTTGTTTTGCCGCCGACGTAACGGAAAGTCGGCGCGTCGGATCGCACCAGTCGAGCGACTGCGCCCATTCCGGCGTTTCCACGAGAGTCTGGACCTCGCCGGATTCGACGTTCAGAATGCTGATCCCGTGTCCCCCACCCTTCTGTCCCGAGACGGCGATGTGCCGACCGTCCGGCGACCACGACGGATGCGTTTCGTTGAGATCGCGCGTCTCTGCAATGCGTTGCGTCGGACCTCCGAGCGGACTCATCGCGTAGATGTCCAAACGGGGTGATCCACCATCAAACGGAAAGGCGATCAGCTCGCTGTCGGGCGACCATGTCAATCCCTGAAAATGCTGCCGGATTTGCGTCAGCTGACGGGGATTTTCACCGTTCGCGCCAACGATCCAAACTTCAAAACCTGACCCGAACGCCAACCATTTTCCGTCCGGAGACCAGTCCATACCAATTTGGCTCATAAGGCCAGGGAAATTCGGCCAACCGATCAACTGTCGGGGATTCGCGCCGTTTGCCCCCATCACGAACAACGCCGCGTTTGCGACAAACGCGATACGTTGACCGTCCGGAGACCATTCCGGGTTTCCTCCGCCCGATTCCGGCGAAATCTCGTTGACATTGGTTCCGTCCGAATCCATCGTGAAGAGCCTCCATCTGCCGTTGGCGAACCCATGAAACGCGATCCGCCGACCGTCGGGCGACCATCGAACGATGTCGGCTCCAGCAAACGGGTTGCCCAGATGGCGCAGCTTGGATGTCCGGACGTCGACCGACATGATTTGGAAGAGGTTGGGTGCGACGCGTGTCGTAAACGCGATCTGCCCGGACGGTTCCGGTAGTTGCGCCGCCGCGTCCAAGAATGGGAGAGCGACGCTCGCCGCGAGAATCAAAACCCAATACCGAATTCGAAATCGCGTTCGCATTGCGCCACTCTCTTCAGGTTGATGTCTCCTCATACGTGCCCCCACTACCGACCTACGGACGGCGGTTGCTTTAATGCGCCCCAAGTGGTCTGGAATCCGATGACCGGTGACACGGCGTAAGGCGCTTTG
>JAQBWJ010000542.1 GCA_027625215.1 Candidatus Poribacteria bacterium | reverse complement strand
TCGTGCCAGCGGTGGTGCGACGAACATGTCCCCACAACGCGAATGTCGAGCGGGTCGAGCACGTCGCGGCAGAACGCCTCGAACGGCTCGGTGGGCACGGCGTCGCCGAGTTCGATGTACTTCGCGCCCCAACCCGTCACGAGGTCAAGCCCGTGCTGCGCGGCGAGGTCTTTCGCTTCGTCGCGGTTGTTCGCGTTGACGCCCGTCGCCAAGTGGAACGCGCCCGCCTGCGCCGCCGCCTCCATCGCCTTGGGGAGCGGGATGTCGTGTCCCATGCTGTGGTGGACGATGCCAAATTTCATGTGTCGATGATCCCTGTGCGGTGGGGTTACTTCAAGGTGATTCCGACATAATCGCCGCGATCCGACGTGACACCGTCAAAAGTGATGATGCGCTTATTGAACGCCGCTTTAGTCATCGGTTGGGCGTCTTGGTTTGATCGACACCACGTTCGGTACGCGGCATACAAATCCGATTTTGGAACGCTCACATCGTCATCGAAACGACACTGTTCTTCGATAAACGTCGCGTGATCGTCGTAGTTCGCCGAGTTGAATCGGACAATTTCATCCCACGCGATCCGACCGGACGCATCGCAATAATCCCTCATAAACCCCTGTGTGCATCGGTTGATGACCGCTGCTTTGTTTTCGGTGAAGGCGTCGTTGTTCTCACGCGCCCGATGTCCGATGGGTTCCACGATGTCGATATAGAACGACTTGACGCCACTGATCCGATGCCAGAACGTTTGCCCGCACAGTTGCAGAATCAACCCTTTGCGCGGTCGAGTAATCTTCGCATTGCCATAACAGACGCCGAGAATAAACTCAACGTAATCAATGTCCGATTTTTGCATCAAGGTTCGCCGGGCTTTCAGGAAATTGTCGGCGAGCGCTTTCCACTGACTGCTGTTGCCCCAATTCTTGCCGGACTTCACCGACACAAGGTTCATCGACCGACCTTCCTGAAACTGGAAGTCCAGCCCATAACCCGACGCAGATTGCGCGTTCAGTGTCTTCCCTGCTACAAAGATCGCCAAGTCTTCGAGGAAGTTGCCGAACAGTTGTTCTTCGGAAGACGACAGCACGGCGTCCAACAGCGAAACAACAACGTCCTGAGCCGTCATCAGATTCTTGGCGCGAAAGAGATAGGGATTCTTGCGTTTCAGCAGGTCGGGAAGTTTCGTGCGATCCAGCAGGTCGAGACGTTTTTGGTGGAAGGTGTGAATATGCGCCTCGACGTACTCCCGTACCTCGTCCATCGAGATTTCAATCATCTCCGGTTCCCGCCAATTCCAATCGCCCCTGAAGCGAAACTTCCGACAACCGCTCCAGCGCGACCTCCCGGTACTCTTCCAGCAGATCAATCAGCAGAAACCGTCGATCCAGTTCCGCGCACGCGACGCCCGTTGTGCCGGAGCCGCCGAACGGATCGAGCACCACATCACCCTCTTTGGTGAATAATCGGATGAACCACGACGGCAGTTCGACCGGAAACGCCGCGCTGTGGCTCTTGTTGCCGCATTCCGTCGCAAGGTGGAGCACGTTCGTCGGGTACACCATCTCCCGACCCACCCAGTTCGAGACATTCTTGCCGAACCCGCTCCCGACGGATGAGTTATCCCGCCGCTTATCCGTTTCGCTGAGATTCCGCAACCGCGATTCCGCCCAATCCCCGACGGGCACCTTCACCGCATCTTGATACATCTTGAACTTGCGTCGCTTGTTGAACTGCAAGCACCGCTCCCATGAATCCCGAAAGCGGTTGGGCCACTTGCCGGGAAACGTGTTCTTCTTGTGCCAGATAAACTCTTCCGTCCAGAGCCACCCTTGCTCGCGCAACGCCTTAATCAGATCGAGCACGTACGTGTGGCGTTCCCCGTTGACCGCCTTCTCCTTGATGTTCAGGATGAACGTGCCGTCCGGTTTCAACACGCGGAAAAACTGCTCGGCTCGCGGCAAAAACCATTCGACGTACTCGTCTGGGTGAATCCCGCCGTAGGTGTTTTTTCGGCTGTCGGCGTACGGCGGCGACGTGACGATCAGGTCGAACGTGTTCGGCGGCACTTGCGCGAGCGCGTCGCGGCAATCGCCGATCAGGTATTGGTCTTTGAATGCAGCGGGAAGTTGCGTCGTCACTCGATCCACTCCGTTACGAAACCATCGGACGAACGGGCAGCAACCCATTGTCGCGTACGATATAGGTGGTTTCCAATATCTTCCCGTCCGCGACATCGGACTCATCAAGATCAAGCGCATCGCGAACCATCTCTTTGATCAGATCGAGATTCGCCGCCCGCGCGTCTTCGGGCGAGTCGCCTTCGACTGCGCCCACCAACTCGTATGTGCCGCTGTCTCCCCATCTGTCGTAGTACAGCACTTCATAAAGCATGTCCGAATCTCCTCATCGGGTTTCGACTCGGAGACGTGATGGGGACAACCGCCGCCAATCCGCAACCCCCACCCGCTCGGCAAGTTCCTCCGCCAAACTCGATCCGCCCGCAGCGTCGTCATTCGCCACGTTCACGTTCACAGACCCGCCGTCACACAGAGTATAACACCCTACCGCCCTGCGTCATCGACGAAGAGCCCGTCGCCGAACCGCGACGCGACGATCTCCACGAGTCCCGTCCCAGTGTTGCGCGCACACAATCCGTAGGGTGCAATCGACGGCGGCTCACCGCCCCGTCAATGCCAAAACGTGTAGAGGTATCGGTTCGTCAACACGCCCCACACGTCCCACAGTCCGCCGACGGCGTAATCGCCCAATATCAACCCGAAGAAGAACGGCGTCGCGCGTCGGTACATCGGCAGCCCGCCCTGCCGCAGCAGCGCCCACTTCAACGCCCAACTGACAAAGATGGACGCCCACATCCAACTCATCGTCCAGTTGAGGCTGCTCGCCAACGGGTACGCCGCCGGATACAAACTCCACCACAAAAATCGATGTCGCAGAAACGTCAACCCCGCCACCACCCCGAACCCAACGCCCATGAACGCGGTCGTCGCGGCGTCCGGTCCCGGCGCGTAGGTCAGCCATGCTTGAAGCGTCTCGAACGCCTCCCTGCCGGGCCATCCGTTCATCCCTTCGCGGTAGCGTGTGTCGAGGTACGCCCAAAACCCGACCGCCACCCCCACGACGCTTCCCAACGCCATGCCCACCATCAG
>JAQBWJ010000541.1 GCA_027625215.1 Candidatus Poribacteria bacterium | reverse complement strand
GCACCAAACTCAAGGTGACGAGCGCGCACAGTTCGTCGTCCAGTTGCGTTCGAGGCATCGCCGCGCCCGTCTGTCATGCCGTTTGGAGGCTTATTCCGACGACGCCATCGCGTCTTTCACGATGTACTTGTAGACTTCCAGTTCGTACACGCTGCGGTCGCCGTTGTCTTGATTCTGATTGCCGCCGGCGCCGCCCGTAAAGATGCTCGACGGACGTTTGATCTGAAGGCGGACTTTGCTGCCGCGCGCGTTCCCGTTCACCGTGATGATCTTGGACGGCGGGATGCGTTCCCATTCGCGGAGCGTTGTCCACTTGCCCTCTTCCGTGTACACATCGACCGAGACGCGCATCCCTTGAGCCAACGGCTTGTCCAAATCTTTCGACTTCACGATGATCTTGTGGATGTCCGTCACCTCAGGCAGTTCGACCTGCGCGACCGAGTACTTCTCGGCGTCCATCCAGTTGGGGTCGTCCGGTTCGACGCGGGGAGAGGACGTGGTGTCTGACGTGAATTCGCTGCCGTCGTTAAACAGTTCCTTGTTCGCGATGGCTCCCTTGTGAGCAAGAGCCAAGTTTTCACTCAGTTCGCCGCTCGCCGACGCGCCGACAACCGCCGCGCATCCGCTTGCGACGGAGACAATCATCGCCCCCGCCAATGCCGCGAGAACCCACTGATAGCGCATCATATTATCTCCTCATATTTACGGTCTTCGTCCGCTCTTTCGCGTTTCAAGACCAACTCATTCGCTCGGATCGTTCGGGTGTTGCGCTTTTTCGCGCTCTTCCATCAGCCGACCGAGAAATCCTTCTTCTTCCGTCTCGGCGCGTTTGGCGATGCGCCTACCGATCAACCCGAAACCAAGTTCGACGGCGAGAAAGACACTCACGAACAGCGTCCAGTAGATCGGGTCGCCTGTGGCTCCGGGCGCAAACGGGATCGGCTGCGATTCGGCATAACTGAACATGAACGGCTCGCCGCCGAAAAACGCCCCGATGATACCACCCAACGAAGCAGCGGGCACCAGACCGACGATCAGCATGATGATTATCGTCCGAGACATCCGTCCGTCATTCATCGTATGAACACCCTATTCGGAGGGATCGCCCCATTCCCATCCTGTGCCGTCGGAGGAATCTTTCAGCATGACGCCGATCTTCGCAAGTCCGTCGCGGACCGCGTCGGCGCGCGCGAAGTTCTTTGCCGATCTCGCGTCGGCGCGCAGGTCAATGAGAAGACCGATCAACGCCTCCGCCACAATCTCTGGTGACGACTCATCACGGAGCTCCCATCCGGTCGCGTCGCGCGAGTCCTTTAACTCGACGCCCGTCTCGATCATACGGTCGCGGATCGCGTCGGCGGTTGCCCAGTCCTTAGCGGCGCGGGCATCTTCGCGGGCGCTCAACGCGAGTTCGATGACAGGAGCCAAACGCGCCACGTTCGTCCCGCTCGAATCGGACCGGAACCCAAATACGTCCGTTGAGACTTCGTTCAAGAACGTGTAGGCGGCGGCAATCGCCGCGCGTTCATCGGCGGATGGGGTCGGGTGTTCCGCGAGAAATCGGTTCGCTTCGGTCACAAACTCGAACAGGACGCCAAACCCGCCGGGAAAGTTGAAGTCGTCGTCCACAATTTCGCTGAACTGCGTTTTGGCAGCTTCAACACGTTCAACAAACGCGACCGCGTTCGGTTCGGATACGGCGGACGGCTGCGCGTCCCCAGCGGCGGCGGCAAGCGCGTCCAGGCATCGGTTCAAACGACGTGTCGGGGCGACCTGCTCCGGGATCGCTCCGTCGGTGAAATCCAACGGTTTTCGATAGTGGGTTGACAACAGGAACAGGCGGATCGCTTCGATGGCGTATTTGTCGACGGCGTCGTGGACGCGGACGAAGTTGCCCATCGACTTGCCCATGCGTTCGCCGTCGATCCGCATCAACCCGCCGTGCAACCAGTACCGCGCAAGCGGTTTTTCGTTGGCGAGTTCGCTCTGAGCGATCTCGTTCTCGTGATGTGGGAACATCAAGTCGGCGCCGCCCGCGTGAATGTCGATCGTGTCGCCAAGATGCTTCTTGATCATCGCCGAGCACTCGATATGCCAACCGGGGCGACCGTTGCCCCATGGACTTTCCCACCACGGCTCGCCGATCTTCGCGCGTTTCCAGACAGCGAAATCGCGCGGATCGCGTTTTTCCTCATCCACATCGACGCGCGCGCCGGACTGAATATCGTCTGCCGTGCGATTCGAGAGTTTGCCGTATTCCGCGAATGCGGGAACGCTGTAGTAAACGCCGCTCTCCGTCTCGTACGCGGCATCCGTCGCGATGAGCCGTTCGATCAACCCTTGTATCTCGTCAAGCGAGTCGGTCGCGCGGGGGACGATGTTCGCGGGTCGCACTCGCAGTCGATCCATGTCGGCGAGATACTCGTCGGCGTACCGCTGCGCCCACGCCGCCGAATCCGCGCCGTTTTCGTTCGCGCGCTGGATGATCTTGTCATCGATATCGGTGATGTTTTGGACGAACGTCACGTCGTAGCCGCGATATTCGAGGTATCGACGGATCACGTCGAACGTGACGAGCGTCCGGGCGTTGTGAATGCCGATGTAGTCATAGACGGTGGGTCCGCAACAGTACATCGTCACCTTGCCGGGTTTCATTGGTTCAAACGGCTCGACGCGGCGGTGAAGCGAGTTGTACAGTCGCAGGCTCATCTCATCTCCCATTACCTTGTCATGACCTAAACGATCCCTGAGGGACTTCGCGCGTCACGAACATCCGTGTCAAACCCGCATGGCGAAAACAGGGATTCTCCGGCGGACGCCTTAGAATGACCGTGACGATGCGAATGCTAGCGCGATTTGCGACGCAACGTTGCGACCGCTTCGGTCTCAATCGCGTCGCCCTGCCCGACGGGACCCATCCGTTCGCCGGTCTTCGCTTTAACGTTCACCCGCGCCGCCTCGATACCCAACACACTCGCCAATCGTCGCCGGATCGCCGGGATATGAGGAGCCATTTTCGGCGATTGCGCCTTGATCGTCGCGTCCACGTTCAGCAGTTCGTAATTCGGGGTGATCCGCGCGACGACTTGCGCGAGCAACTTCATGCTGTCGGCGTCTTTGTATGCGGCGTCCGTGTCCGGGAAGTGCGTCCCGATATCCCCCAAACCC
>JAQBWJ010000540.1 GCA_027625215.1 Candidatus Poribacteria bacterium | reverse complement strand
CGTTATTCGGAGCGGGGTTATCCGCTCGCCGAAATCCACCCGGTCATCCGCGATGCAACCCCCGACGACGGGACGTTCGACCTGCGCGTCGTCGTCCTCGAAGGCGAACGGGTACGGATCGAGCGGGTTGAGTTCGAGGGGTTGAAGAAGTCGCGGGAATCGCTCATTCGGCGGCTGTTGCCCATTCGCGCAGGACAGTTCTACGACCAACGCAAGATCGACGAGGCGCGCTACATTCTGTTGAACAGCGGACTGTTCGCGTCGATCCACCCGAACGACGTGTTGCGCGGGTCGTCGGACGATCTAGTCGTTTACCGCGTTCGTGTTGAAGAGGCGCGGACGGCGCGTTTCGCGGGCGTGCTCGGCTATGCGCCGCCGCTTACCGAGACGGACACGCCTCAACTCACCGGATTGATTGAGGCGCAGGAACGCAACCTGTTCGGCACGGGGCGCGAGGTCGCGTTTCGGTGGGAATCGGGAGAGTATCGCACGACGCTGTTCGGCTACAGGGAACCGTTTCTGTTCGACCTGCCGTTGTCCGCGTCGTTGGAGTGGGAGTCCGAGCGGTTTGAGGAACAGAGCCGCCGCGTCGCGCTGATGCGGTTCGACTGGACGATTTCGGCGCGATGGCAAGCGGGCGTCGGGGCGCAGACGGTGCGAGCGGAAGACCAGAACGGCTTCGGCGCGTTGAGCGAAGTCGTCTACGACTCGCGCGACTATCGACCGAACCCCTCACGCGGGGCGCTCGTTCGGGCGCGGGGCGACGTGTTTACGGGCGATGTCGCCTATCGCCGCGCGACGGCGGACGCCCGCGTGTTCCTCCCCGTCACGCGGCGGCACACGCTGATGGCGCGCGCTTCCGTCGGACAACTATTCGGCGTGGACATCCCGCTCTCGGAGTGGTATTTTCTCGGTGGCGCGGACTCACTGCGCGGCTACCGCGAGCGCGAGTTTCGCGGGACGCGACGCGCCTTCGCCTCCGTCGAGTACCGCGTCCTGACAGGGCAGAACTCGCACCTGTTCGCGTTCTTCGACGCGGGCGGCATCTCGGACGCCGACACGACGATTGGCGCAAAACTTGGGTACGGCGTCGGCGCGAACATCGAATCGCGCGGCGGGCTGGTTCGATTGCAGTACGGACTCGCGCCCGGCACATCGTCCTTTGATGGCAAAGTTCACCTCAGACTAGGCACGGTGTTTTAGAGATGCTCCCCGTCCTTACGCCCGAACAGATGCGCGAGGTCGACCGCTTCACGATTGAAGAGATCGGGATCGCGGGGCGCGTTCTCATCGAACACGCGGGACGCATGTTGGCGCAGCATTTGATGTTGCGGCTGCCCGAAGGCGGCTCGGTGGGAATCGTCTGCGGGAAGGGCAACAACGGCGGCGACGGTTTCGTGACGGCGCGGTTCCTGCACCACGCCGGGTATCGGGTGACGGTCTACCACATCATCGCGCTGGACGAGTATCAGGACGACGCGCAAGCCTGCCTCCAACCGCTTCAACGATTGAACGTCCCGCTCGTGCCGATGCTCGCGCCGGAGCATGTCGAGTCGGAGGACTTCCGCCAGAAGGACTGGTTGATCGACTGCGTGCTTGGCACGGGGACAAAGGGCGGCGTGCGCGGTCATTTCGGCGACGTGATTGAGCGGATGAACGAGAGCGGTATCCCGATTCTCTCCTGCGACGCGCCATCCGGCTTGGATGTCTCGACGGGGCGAGTCGAGCGCGCGGGGGTGAAGGCGACGGAAACGTTGACGATTGGGCTGCCGAAGATCGGGTTGCTGCTCTATCCGGGCGCAGAATATGTCGGCGCGTTGCATCTTGCGGACATCGGTTTTCCGCGCGAGGCGGTTGAACACGTTAAACCGACCGTCTTTCAGATTGAGCGAAACGATGCGGCGGCGTTGATTCCGCGTCGCCCGAAGAACGGACATAAGGGCACGTTCGGGCGGGCGTTGTTCGTCGGGGGGTCGCGGGGGATGGCGGGAGCCATCACGCTGGCGGCAGACGCGGCGTTGCGCGTCGGGGTCGGGTTGGTAAGCGTCGGGACGCCGGAATCGGTGAGCGACGTGGTACAGGGCAAACTGTCCGAAGCGACAACGGTGCGATTGCCGGAAACGTCGAAGGGATCGCTGCACCGCAACGCCGAAGCCGCAATCCGCGCCGCTGCCGCCGGAAAGGACGCACTCGGCATTGGACCCGGTCTGTCGCAAGTTGGCAAGACGAAGACGCTCATCGGCAAACTTCTCGGCAACTGGTCGGGGATGCCCGCGAAGGTCGTTTTCGACGCGGATGCGCTGAACGCTGTCGCACCGCTCGGTTCAAGCGCGGTGAAGTTCCCGCCGAATGCGATTCTTACGCCGCATCCCGGCGAGATGGCGCGACTGCTCGACAAGACGGTCGCGGAGGTCGAGTCCGACCGGATCGGCGTCGCGCGACAGATGGCGATGCAGCGGAACGTCGTCGTCGTGTTGAAAGGCGTCCCAACGGTCGTTGCCACGCCGAACGGGACGTGCGTTCTCAACACGACGGGCAACTCCGGCATGGCGACGGGCGGCTCCGGCGACGCGCTGACGGGCGTGATCGTGGGGTTGCTCGCGCAGGGGCTGCAACCGTTCGAGGCGGCGATACTCGGCGTCTACCTGCACGGTTACGCGGGCGATCTCGCCGCAAATCTCTTCGGGGCGGGGATGATCGCGGGACAGATCGCGCGATTCCTGCCGCAAGCGTTGATGGAACTATCCGAGCACACGAGGGATACAAATGCGATCTGATACCGACGCGCGCATCGGCATCATCGGTGGCAGCGGGTTCTACGGGATGGACGGGCTAACGAACGCGGAGGAACTTCGCGTCACAACGCCGTTCGGCGATCCGAGCGACGCGATTCTTGTCGGTACGTTGGAAGGCAAGCGCGTCGCGTTTCTGGCGCGACACGGGCGAGGGCATCGCATCTCGCCGACGTTCCTGAACGTCCGCGCCAACATCTTCGCATTGAAAACGCTCGGCGTGAAGGCGGTGTTGTCGTTCAGCGCGGTCGGCAGTCTGCGGGAGCACATCGCGCCGGGGTCGTTCGTCGTCCCAGACCAACTGTTCGATCACACGAAACGGCGCGTGAGCAGTTTTTTCGGCGACGGGTTGGTCGCGCACGTCAGTTTCGACCCGCC
>JAQBWJ010000539.1 GCA_027625215.1 Candidatus Poribacteria bacterium | reverse complement strand
CACCGATGCTGGTTGCGTTGCCATAAGCCGTCTGTTCCTTGTGCTCAACGCCTTTCGGCATCAGAGGTTCGGACACAGCACCTATCGTCGATCCGCGCCACACACGGCTCTACGGTGGGCGAATTCAAGCATCGAACGTTCCGTTCGCGATCTGAGTATGTCACCGGTCATCGCGGGTTTGTTTGTACTCGGCGAGAACCGCGCAAATGTCCATGTCATCGGCTTCTGCGACTCACCACATCCCGAAGCAAGTACCTCGGTGTCATCCAATCGCGTCCGCCTCCCGATGACCACTCGGTTTGCGGTCGATCTGTCGGATGCTGGTTCTCGCCACACGTCGGTACGTGAATCAGACGATCTCATGTCCCTTCCATCCCTCCTTCCAATCCTCCTGACCGTTCCGATCCGCGACCTTCGTCCCGCATCCCTGACAGAGTTCGATGATCAGCAGATCGTCTTCGGTCTCAAGCATCTTCGTCAGTTCCCACTGCAAACGCTCGATCTGTCGATGCGTCAGCCGGCAACGAAAGACGCTGTATTGGAGTCGGTGTCCGTAGCCTTCGAGATGTTTGGCGGCGCGCCGCAGACGCTTCGGCTCGCGCACGTCGTACATCACGAGAAACCAATGTTTCGGTTCGGGCATGAGATTACCTCAATCGCATCTGGGCGAACATCCCCGGCGACCCGCACCACTCTTTCTCGAGAAGGCGCGTCTCCAATTCAAGCAGCCGCTCATACGACAGCGAATATTTCACCACCGGATGATTCCAGGTGTCCTCTAGGCGCTCCTCGAACAGCTTGATCGCCTTCCGTCTGCCGCTGTCCGACAGCCAAACGCGACTACGAGTCGCCTCGAAGTCGTCGTCGGGATGCCACGTTTTCCGATTGACCGACCCGATCAGCGGAACGTCCCACAGAGGAAGTCGGAACAGTTCCATCAGGTCGAGGACAAGCGGATGACCGGAGGATCGCGGTTGATGATAGAAGCCCAACGCCGGTTCGAGTCCGACCGCGTGAACCGCCTGAAGGATCGCTTGATAGAGGAGCGCGTAACCGAATCCGAGCAGCGCGTTGAAACGGTCCGTGGGCGGACGCCGATTCCGTCCGTCGAACCGCATCGTTTCCGGCAAATCGTCACGAAGCAGCGTCGGAAGCGCTGCGAAGTATGCGCGACCGGCGATCCCCTCATGTCCGCGCAACACATCCAATCCTTCGGTGGTCTCGCACGCTTTCAACGCCGACCGCATCGTGTCGAGCTCTTGTGCGATGCCAGTCGTATCTCGGTCGATGGAACGCGACGCGCGCATGACGTACCGTATCGTGTTGTCGATCTTGGCTCCGACCAACCTTCGCGCCAGACCAAGGGTGAAACCGATGTCCGTCAACGTCCGATACTGACGGATACGACGCTGAACCGCGCTTTGCTCCTGCGCCGTCCCGGACACGTAACGCCCGCCGCCGGAAATCCAGTGCACCGCGATATCGCGGGCGGCGCAGAAGTGCACCGCCTGGGTCGTGATTTGCGGGTAGCCATGCAGGACGAGGGAGCCGACATCCTCAACCGGAAACTTCCGTTCTTCGCCGGAGCGCGACGTGACCACCAACGTATCCTTGGCTCGCGAGATTCTCGCTCCGGGTTCCGAGACGTGGACGGTCTTGCGCGATCTGGACGGCGGAAACAGCCGCACCGGTTCCCAATCGGGGTCGTGCGCCAGTCGCTCTTCCTCCGGCAGGCACACGGGCGACAACGAGCAATGTGTGCACAGTCGATCGTTTTCCGCGACGGGCGGACGCTCGATCGACAGTTGAAGTTCTCTCGCGCGGTTGACGGCATCAATCACCTTCGCCCGCGCCTCCGCATCCAGCGGCACGCGAACCGTCACGTTGTCCGCGTGATAGCGGATTCGCCCTTCTTCAACCGGCTCGTTCCGTTGTTCTTCGATCAGCATTCCGTACGCGGACACCTGAATGATGTCCGAGTCCCACGCGGCGGCTGCGCCGTCGTTCTGCCGTGAACGCCCGCGTTTGTGTTCGTACGGAACGATCCCACCGTCCCGCCGCCGAAGGCAGTCTACCTTGCCGGTCAGTCCCAGCGTTTCGCTGGTGAGTTCGTAGCGAACCCACTGACCGGATTCCTCTTCAGCCGTTTCCGTCCGTTCGTGGAGCGTGCGACCGGAATAGACCGCTGCATCCGCGACGCGGATCTCCTCAACCTCCTCCAAGTAGAACAGGCGTTCGCAGTACGCCAACGCGTGAAGCGCCATGACGCGAATCGGTTCGGTTTCGTCCGACATCAGGTTCCCCCGTCGGGCGGTTGGATCGTGACCCACGACTCGTCGGGAGGCGCGTCGTCGTGCGCCTCGTTCAATCGAAACTGCCCCCATCGCGTGTTTCGTGAACCGACGTGATCCGCCCAGATCGGCAGGCTGAGGTCGCCCCTGTCGTCCTGAACGAGCCATTGCCGCACCGTCGGGTCGTTTTCGGTCTGCCGTCGGATATCGTCGACGAGAAACGTGCTCTCGCCGAGCGATAGTCCTCCGAACCGAGAAACGGAGGCAGGACTGTCGAACGCGCGCGTCAATCTTTCCAACAGGGGATCGGACGCGGCGTCGCGCGAAGACGTGCGGACGGCGAGGGCGAGTTGCACGTCTGTGAGCAGTTCCTGAAAGTCGGGACGCGCATTGCTGCCGACACCCGGCGGTTCCTTCCGATCCTTGACGCGCCATAACGTTCGGAGCACGACCGAGATCGCCGGTTCCGACCGCAGTCCGACCGCGATCTGCGCTCCGACATGTCGCGTCCGGTCCGTCTCTCCGACCAGCGACAAAAGCATCCCGTACACCGTCGAGGGCGGAGGGCAGGGATAGGTTTCCCAGTATTCGCGGGCTTGGGCGACGCGAAAGCACGCGACGGGAACCGATGCGTAGAGCCGTAGCGTCTCCCCCATCCGCTCCGAGCGCCGTCGTTCATGCGTTTCTTGACTTCCGACACGCCGCTCTTGATGCCGTCGAGGACGACCGCCCCTTGGTCTGCCAGCGCCTTCACCCCGTCGTTCGCCGCGATCGCTCCGCCGATGACGAGTTCCTTCGGGTCGATGTCGCCTGCCGTGACACGCCGCTGCACCGTCGGGATGGACAAGGCTCCGTTCCCATTCGACTCGAAGGCGTACAG
>JAQBWJ010000538.1 GCA_027625215.1 Candidatus Poribacteria bacterium | reverse complement strand
AGTCGCAGCGCGTTCGCCGCCGGGTCATCCGTATACGTGATGTGGAACCATTTTTCCGTCTCCGCTGGGGAGACGATCTTGCCACCACCGTTCTTATCGACCTGAATCTGGTTCGCCTCGAACTTGAAGTGAACTTTGCCGCCTGTCCATTGCCACGTCGAGACAATGCCTTGAATTCCGGCAAACTGGTTTTCCATCGCCCACACTTCGACACTCGCCGTTTCCCACATGCCGAGCGGAGGGATTTCGACGTACGCACCGGCTCCGGCGAACTCCATCGCGTCGCCGATCACGCCATTGACGAGCGTCGGGTTCCCAACGATTTTGCCGTCATTCTTCCCGAAGGTGTCCTTAAGCGTTGCGCCGTTGACTGTATCTTTGTCGAACGTGTAGTGGGTGACGAGTCCGTCGGTGACGAACTCTTGCGCGGTAAGAGGGGCTGACAACAACGCGGCACAAGCAATCACCGCGACACCGATCCATGCTCGTTTCATAGGAACCTCTTCACTCCCTGAAGCAGTTGATTTGAGGATTAACCGACGTTTTATTCTACAGAACCGATCATCACATGACAACTTTAGCGGGGTGTTTCTCAAGATCAAAACGCATAAAGCCCCTGTTATCTAGACCGTTTCGTCGCGCGATTGTTAGGCGTTTGTCGAGGGACGCGTCGGTATCAGACTGTCGCCTGAGAGTCGTTCGCGCCAGTCTCGGAGTTGGATCGCGTGGGAGATCAGGGCGGGGTGACGTTTGCGTTTCACATCGGCGAGGGTCGTGTGGAACGACGTGTCGTTCAATCCCGCCAGATACATTGTGACGACGGTGACGGAACGGCTGATCCCCGCCTGACAGTGAACGATCACGCGCTCGTGTCGGTCTAGCAGTTGATGAAGGGTGAGGACGGCGGCGAGCAGCGTCGTCGCGTGATTGCCCATCCCGTCGATCAACCCGACTTTGTGATATTCGACGGCGTAGGCGTTCTCGTCGCGGGCTTCGGGAAACATCAGGTCGATGTTGTAAGCGACGTTCAGGACGGCGGTGACGCCCTCGTCGCGGAGCAGGTCAATGTCGGACGCTTCGCGCCAGTTGCCGATGGCGATGCGGTCGGTGATGAAATCCACGTCGCGCATCCCCCTCGCTAACTGTTGGCGACGCCTGAGCCTTTGAGCCACACGCCCCCATTGCGGCGTTCCGCGACGACCACGCCGTCTCTCAGCACGGCGCGCACGTCGTTCAGCGCGTAGAGATCGTCCAGCGGGTTCTTACTAAGGACGATGAGATCGGCGCGTTTGCCGACTTCCAGCGAACCGAGATCGTTCAACCCGAACGCCTCCGCCGGGTAGGTCGTCACCGACGCGAGCGCTTCAGCGTTCGACAACTCCATCTGTCGCGCTCCCACGACAACGGAAATCCACAAGTCGGCGTGCGGCATGTGTGGGATGCCCGCGTCCGTCGTGATGAAATACCGCAGCCCTTCTTCTTTCATTTTGATGCGGTAGGGGCTGAGTTCCATCGGCACTTGCGACCAGTCGAGCGCACCGTCGTCCGTCATCATCGCGCGATAGTTCGCGCTGAAGTTGTACCCTGCGTACGTGCCGCGTTCGATCATCTCAGCGACGGTCGGAGGATCGTAGTCGAAGCCTTCGGGAGCGTACCAAGTGCAGTGTTCAATCGTGTCGATTCCGGCGCGGACGGAGCGGCGGATGCCCTCAGTCGAGAGCGCGTGAGAGGCGACTTTGTAGCCGAGTCGGTGCGAATCGTCGGCGAGAGCGGTCAACTGGTCGGTTGTGTACTGGCAGCCGAGCATGTTGCTGCCGGGCGTGTTGCGTCCACCCGTGCCGCAGACTTTGATGAAATCGACGCCGCGTTTCGCAAACTCGCGGACCTTCTTGATCAGTTCGTCGGTCGAGTCGGCTTCGGCGCCACAGTAATAGAGGTGTCCGCGCGTCGAGGTGATCGGCATCCCGCTGGCGTGAATGCGGGGTCCCGTCGCCAAGCCGTCGAGGATCGCGTCGCGCACGGCGAGGGTGACGAAGCCGCGTCCCCCGCAGTCGCGCACCGTCGTCACGCCCGACGCGAGCGCGGACTGCGCGTTCGTCAGCGTGCGGAAGAAGAGATGCTCCGGCGATTCGTCGGCAATCGTGCCCATCGGACGACCGTCGGAGCAGAAGGATAGGTGGATGTGACCGTCGATCATGCCGGGCATCAACGTCGCGTCGCCAAAGTGTTGGACGCGGGCATCGGGTGGTGGTGGAGCGGAGCGGACTTCTTGGACAATGCCGTCTTCGATGCGGAGGACGGCGTTTTCGACGGGCGGAAGATGGGCGGCGACAATGGCGCGTTTCGCGGTGATCCAAGTCGTCATTCGACACCTAAGCATGATGGGTTCAGTTTCGCCGAATTCGGCGGACGTGCCACCCATCATACGCCACTTCTTCGCTGCGAGGAAAGCGCTGCGGAAACCCCTCAAATGCAACATGTCGCGGCGTTATTTTCGAGCGAGTTTCTTAATTGGCGCGTGTTTACGGCGTTGCTGCGATGCGACATGTTGCTTTGTGTCATGATGAATCGACCGCCATCGTTCGATGCCTGCAACCTATTGAAACGCAATCGTTCGGGTTTAACCTACACTAATCGTTGTTGTCGATTGATGAACGACGCGACCAATGATGCGAGCGCCGTAGGGATAGTGTTCGCGGGGATCAATCCATTGTGTTCCGCGCGACGATTCCAATATAATATGCCTAGTGGTCTGTCAGGCTGAATCTTTGGTAAGGAGAACCCCCACCTCAATCCTCCCCCTCAGGGGGAGGAGGTATGTCCCTTCCCCCTGAGGGGGAAGGTTAGGATGGGGGTGATTATCCCAAATGTTCATCGTGACAAACCACTAGTTAACGGTTTCGCAACAGAATCCTAATGAGATTCACCGGGAGGTTCCGATGCGACGATTCCTGATTGGAGCCGCACTGATCGGCGGCGTGACGATTTCTATGGCGTTCTCGACGACGAACACGGCTAAGGCGCAGGGCTGCGTGTTGTTGCGGCAGAATGCGCCGCTGTTCTGTGGGTTGGACGAAGACCTCTATTTACAACAGAAGCGGTGGCGGGAGATATGATCGAAAGTTGTGTATGGGCGAATTGAATCAGGTGGCGTATCCTTGGTGGGTCTCAA
>JAQBWJ010000537.1 GCA_027625215.1 Candidatus Poribacteria bacterium | reverse complement strand
CCGGATCGAAGTCGGCGGGACGATGGGCGTCGTCACGGCGATCAACATCCGCGCGACGGTGGTGAAAACGCTCGACAACGTGGACGTGATCGTCCCGAACTCGCAGTTCATCGAACAGACCGTCATCAACTGGACACACCGCGACGACCGCGTTCGCATTCATGTGCCCGTCGGGATTGCGTACGGCTCCGACACGCGCCAGGCGGAACGGTTGCTGCTCGAATGCGCGAACAGCCATACTCGCGTCCTGACAGACCCTGAACCCGCCGTGCGCTTCCGACAGTTCGGAGAGTCATCGCTCGACTTCGACCTGCTCGTGTGGATCGCCGACCCGTTCAAACAGATTGAGATCACGAGCGACCTCAACTTCGCCATCGAAGACATTTTCCGAAAGCACCACATCACTATCCCGTTCCCGCAGCGCGACGTGCATCTCATCCGCGAGAATTGACGCTGTTTGCGACGACATGGTATTGTGCCGGACAGTCTTAGCCACCGCACCGGAAATCGTATGTCATGCTTCAGAATCGGACGGACTCTCTCCGTGTCGGCAATCTGGTCGCCCATCCCGGCGAACGGATACAGGGCTATCTGCGCGTCGGCGAGATGCAGGACGGTACGCAAGTCCGCCTCCCCGTCATTCTGATCCGCGGAGTTGAGCCGGGACCCGTCGTCTACATCCAATCCGTGAGCGACGGAGACGAACTGAACGGGATCGGCGTCGTTCACCGTTTCATCCCGCAGATAGACGCGAAGGAGTTGCGAGGCGGGTTGATTATCGTTCCGCTCGTGAACTTCCACGCCTTCCACGCCCGACAACACATGAGCCCCGTCGATGGCAAGAAGATGAACCGCTGCTTTCCCGGTCGCGCCGACGGCTCCTCCAGCGAACGGATCGCCCACACGTTGTTTCATACCGCCGTGTTGCAAGCCGACCTCTGCATCGACCTGCATCAAGGCGGCGTTCGCCCGATGATCGACGAGGTGCGCGTTCGCGTTGGTCAAGACCATCCGATGCACAAGGCATGCTTGGAGTTGGCGAAGGTGTTCGGGATCGGGTACATCCTAGATGAACAGGGCCCATCAGGACAGTTGGCGCAGGCGGGACCCGATCATCAAATCCCCACCATCGACCCGGAACTCGGCGGCTGTCACGGGTGGGACGAGGTCAGCATCCGTAAAGGCGTTCAAGGACTTTGGAACGTCATGTACCACTACGGGCTGATCGACGGCTCCCCAAGCGTGCCGGAGACGCAGTACGTCGTCTATGGTTTCGTGCCGATTCGGGCGAATCGAGGGGGTTTCGTCACGCCGTTGGTTGGATTGTACGATCTGGTAACTGGAGGTCAGGAATTGGCGATCATCAAGAACATCTTTGGCGACCCTGTTGAGACGATCACGACGCCCGTGTCCGGAATCGTTTGGTCAACGGCTCTCTATCCGATGGCGGCAACGGGTGAAACGATCATCACAATTGGCGCGCAGCCCAACATCATTTCAAACCGCGAGACGGTTTAGGAATGGCGAAGGGCGACAGCACGCGCGGCGAGTCCTCACGGCTCCGCGACGAACATACCGACGCCGAAATCATCCGCCTGACCGACCTTGCCTCGATCAATCACACGCTCTATTTCACGAACAGTTCCGTCGCCGCCGACAACAGGCGCGTCGTCTTCGTGTCTGACCGCGACGGTGGATGGAACCTGTTCGCCGCCGATCTGGAAGGCAACGAGATCGTCCAACTGACCGATTCCAGCGACGTGAACCCGTTTTCGCCCTGCCTTGATCGTGGACGGAACCGCGCCTATTACACGTCGGGCGGTCAAGTCCGAGCGATCCGATTGGACGACTTGAACGAAACGACGCTCGCCAACTTCGACGGCGCGACGCTCGGCGGCTGTCACCTCAACGCGGATTCGACTCAACTCGTCACCGTCGTTCGCCGTGAGGGGGTCGCATCGCTCGCGTCGGTACGCACGAACGGGCTCGGGTACGACGTGTTTTTCGACCCGCCGCGCGAAGTTGGTCACGCGCAATTCTGCCCCTCCGACGACGCTTGGGTGATGTATTCCAGCGGGATCGATCAACGCATCTGGTGCGTCACGATTCGCGGGTGGAAAGACCGTCCCGTCTACCTGCACGACGCCTCGCAGTGGATTACCCATGAATCATGGTTGGGGCAGTCCGAGACGATCCTGTTTACCAAATGGAATCGGTCGTTGATGGCGGTTGATCGCAACGGCGACAACGTTCGAGAGATTGCGCGATTCAACGCATGGCATGCCTCGTCAAGATGGGATGGGTCGCTGATCGTCGCGGACACCGTTCACCCCGATATCGGACTCCAACTGATTGACGCGGAATCAGGTCGCCGTTCAACCCTTTGCCACCCTCGCGCGTCGTCTAAAGGATGGCGGTGGACGCATAACACGGCCGAATCGGGGAACGTCACCGCCGACACTTACGGTCCCCAGTGGACGCATCCGCACCCCGCGTTCAGCCCGAACGGAGAATGGGTGACGTTCACGTCGGACTATACGGGACACCCTCAAATCTATGCGACGCGGATACCTGACGTGAAACGATGGGACGACGTACCCGAGTGAACGGCATCGGTCGTTTCATCGGTGATCACTTCACGGCAACATCAAGAAGGAAGGGAGCGAGCGATGCGATTACGCGCGTTTCAATCGCCTGCGCTCACGGGAGTCGCGTTAGGCGCGGTATTGGCGGTCGGCGGATGTTCGGGAATGGCGGGCAGCGGAAACTTAGTGCCCGACGGCGCGACCGTCGAAAAGAACATTCCGTCCAACGACACATGGGTTTCGTTTGCGAACGCGGAAGCGCTTGGCAATGAGCGCGCGCGGTCGGACATTCAACGGCGGTGGGCATCCCCCAACTACGGCACATCCGGGTGGAAAAACGTCGTCGTGAGCGACAACAAGACAGGCGATGCGGCGTCGTTTCCCGGCTCGCAATGGATGTGGTATCCGATGGACGGATTCGAGTTCGGCGCGAACAATTCGATGCCGGACAACCGCAAGTTCGTCCACTTCCGGCGCGAGTTCTACAACGACCGATTGCCGTCCGAAGTCTCGAACTCCTCGGTGACGGTGATGACGTCCGGCAACATCTCATACGAGGTGTTCATCAACGGTTTCTCGGTACAGATCCGCGGCGG
>JAQBWJ010000536.1 GCA_027625215.1 Candidatus Poribacteria bacterium | reverse complement strand
CCCGCCTCTCCGTTCGCCGTCGCCTCGTCGGGGACGCGCGCGCCGGGTATCGTCGCCGCCACCTGCGGATGCCTTACGCACCACTGCAACGCCGCCGCGCCCATCGGGATGTCCCACTCGCGGCAAACGCCCTGTATCTTCGTCACATGAGCGAGGCAGCGTTGGCTGAACTTCCGCGCGAGGTAGTCAATGCCCTCGACGGGACCCGTCGCCAGCAGCCCGCGTTCCAGCGGCGTCGCAATCACCAAGCCGACGTTGTGCTTTACGGCAGCGGGTAGAATGCGCTCCAACGCGAGTTGGTTCAAGAGGCTCCACGCTTCGGGGACAACCGCCGCGTCGAACTCGCCCGTCTCGATGTAGGGCGCGTTCGTGGTCGGATCGTTCGCCGCCGTGCCGACGTACCCGACGACGCCCTCCTTCTGGAACCGACGCAACGCGCCCAACGTGCCGTGATCGCCCATCACGAGCTCCATCGGCGCGCCCATCTGATCGTGGATGTAGACGACTTCCAGCCGCTCCAGCCCCAACCGTTCCAGACTCCCCTCGACGTGTTTGCGAACGGCGTCGTAGGTGTAGTCCGTGCCGTCTCCCGTGCGCCCCGCCTTCGTCGTGACGGTCACGTTCGGCTTGAGGTCGGGGCGTTCCCGCAGCGCCTGTCCGATGATCTGCTCGCTCCGCGTCTTGCCGTAGAGGACGGCGGTGTCGATCAACGCGCACCCGGATTCGATGGCGGCGTGCGCCGTTTTCACACCGAGTTCCTCGTCCATCTGTCCCGGTTTTCCCGAATACTCCAGCGGCGCGCTGTTCGGGTGCGGGATCCCGATGAACGCCGCACCCAACCCGACGATGGACACGTCGAGCCCCGTTCGCCCCAACGTTTTCGTTCGCATCTGTTTTGTTTGCCCTCCTTTCAACTCGCTGCTCCCGCCGCATCTTGGCAGAGATTGGGCGCGCGGTCAAAGGAGTTGTGAACGGATAAGGGAGGATTTAGGGGGCAACGTCGCCGGATTCGTCAAGTGTTTTGGATTCGCTCATTTGCGGTATAATGCTTAGACGCAATCGCCTCGCAACCGTATTGATGTTCAGGGATGACGTAATGGCGACGCTTGAGATCGCAACGATATGTCGCACGCTTGCGGATTTAGGACTCGACGCGACGGCTCACGCGGAGACGGTGCGTTCGTTCACTGATGCCGCCATGTCGGATGATCGGCGTAAGCGGTTGGTGGTCGAGGCGCAGGTCGATTATTTGTTGGAAATGTATGCCCGATTGGACGAGGCGGAATTGACGTTGGAAAGAAGCGTTCGACTGTCTGCGGACGAGTATACGGCGCTTTACAACGAATTCGCTCTGCTGGTGGTGGAACAGGTGAAGTCGAGTTACCTGACGCTGAAAGCGGCGGAAGCCGTCGGTCTTTTCAACGATGAAACCCGTGAGCTCACGTTGCTGACGCAGGAGTGGGCGTCGTTCGATCGGAACGACGAGTCGTTTGATCACCCCGTTTTTCATGCGCTTGCCGACGCCGCCGAACGCGCCTATGCCAAAGGCGATGTCGAAGAAGGCGGGTTCGGTGAGTGAGGCGTTCGCATGAGGAATGTGCGGACGCGCGAGTTTCGCGGGATGTACGCCCAATTGCCTGAGTCGATCCAACGTCTTGCCGATGATAAGTTCCGGCTGTTTGAGTCCGACCCCTCTTATCCGTCGCTTCAGTTCATGAAAGTCGAATCGCGCGACGGTCATTGGAAGGTGCGGATCAACCGAAACTACAGAGCCGTTTGTCGGCGCGACGGCGATACCTACGTCTGGTATTTCATCGGGAAACACGCGGAGTTCGACGCCCGATTCTGATTTCATTGTGCGTTCATGACATCGCGTTCGATTCTTGACGCTTCCGCTCAACTAACCCATTCTATCTCGACGCACCGCTACCTCACATTCACGGAGTTTTCCCGTGACCGACCCCGACGTCCGCCTATCACCTCTCACCCCCTTCCACCCCCTCATCGCCGAGTGGTTCGTCAATCGCGTCGGCACGCCGACGGACATTCAGGCGAAGTCGTGGGGACCGATCTCCGACGGCGACCACGTCCTCATTACCGCCCCGACGGGCAGCGGCAAAACGCTGACGGCGTTTCTGTGGGCGTTGAACCAACTCGTGACGGGTGCGTGGAAATCGGGGGCGACATCCGTCCTATACGTCTCGCCGTTGAAGGCGCTCAACAACGACATCCGGCGCAACCTGATCACCCCGCTTGAACAACTGCGCGAGTGGTTCGAGGAGGTCGGCGAACCGTTCCCGCTGATCCGCGCGCTCACCCGCAGCGGCGACACGCCCCAAGCCGACCGCCGCCGGATGCTCCGCAACCCGCCCGAAATCCTCATCACGACGCCGGAGAGCCTCAACCTGCTGCTCAGTTCGGCAGGCGGGCGGTCGATGCTGACGGACTTGCGGACGGTCATCCTCGATGAGATCCACGCGGTGGTCGAATCGAAGCGCGGGACGTACCTGATGACGGCGGTGGAGCGACTCGTGCGGCTGTCGGGCGAGTTTCAACGGATCGCCCTCTCCGCGACGGTGCGCCCGATGGCGACAGTCGGCGAGTTCGTCGGCGGGTTTCGACTCGACGGACACGCCCACGACCCCACCTACGACCCGCGCCACCTCCGACTCATCCGCTCCGACGACGAGAAGCGGTACGAGGTGAAGGTGCGTTTCCCTCCCGAATCCGACGACGAATCGCAGAACGACGAGGACTTTTGGACACCCCTCATCGCCGACTTCAAAGAGATCATCCGCCGCAACCGCTCGACGCTCCTGTTCACCAACGCCCGACGGCTCGCCGAAACGATCACCCTGCGGCTGAACGCGGACGAGGACACCCCCATCGCGTACGCGCATCACGGTTCTCTATCCCGCGAAGTTCGGGAAGAGGTCGAGGCGAAGTTGAAGGAGGGCGGGCTGAAGGCGATTGTCGCCACAGGGTCGCTCGAAATGGGCATCGACATCGGCGCGTTGGATGAAGTCGTGCTGATTCAGGCTCCCAACTCGATCTCGTCCGCCATCCAACGGGTCGGGCGCGCGGGGCATCAGGTCGGCGAGACAAGCCGCGCGACCCTCTACCCGACCCACCCGCGCAACTTCCTCGACGCCGCGACACTCGCCCCCGCCATCCTCGCCAAAGACATCGA
>JAQBWJ010000535.1 GCA_027625215.1 Candidatus Poribacteria bacterium | reverse complement strand
TCGCTTCGGGACGAACACAAGCCGACCGTCCTCGAGGAGTTCCACCTCGGCGACATCGCCCTTCTTCAAACCCAAGGCATCTCGAAACTTCTTGGGGATGGTGACCTGACCGTGTTCCAGTATCCGCACGAGAGACATTCCGCGTCCTCCCTTGAACACTCTGGTTAGCATCTCTTTCATAGAAAACATTGAATTACTGTTTTCCTGATTATAGAAATCATACATGGAGATGTCAACCCGTACGACGCTGCCCGACATGCGCGAGGGCAACGGCGATCAGAACACGCCTTTTGGGTTGGTCGCGTTTCGCTGAGGCGGCGGCTAGGATCGGGTAGGTCGCAACGACGGTCTGCGACAGTGCGCGGTGCGTCGCGCCGGGATCACCACAGATTAGGCGTTTAACGTCGTTCATTGAGACGCGACGGACGTGCCCTGCGTTGCGCGGCGCTTCTGCCCACCGGAGCACGGTACGGCTCAACGCGCCCGGCGACGCCTTATCGGGAAGTATGATCCACGATGAACTTTCTGCTTCGGTGAGGGCATCGAGGATCGATGCGATTCGATGACGGAAGTCCGCTCCCGTTCGTTTGCCCGTGACCGTCTTGACGCCGTACCGAGTCATCTCACCGTTGACCACGACGGCGAAGCCGATCTCTTTGCCACGAGCGAACAGCCCGATCGTTGTCTGTATGCGTTTGGACATGGATTAGGTGAACGTGTGAACTTGGTGAACGTTGTGCGCGGTGTCGGTGAAGCGCCAACCCCACGAATATGAGGCTTCAAAAGGCGGGCGGTTGCGAATCGGACGCGCCTTTCACGTCGTCGGGGAAGTTCACCACGTTCACATGTTCACCGATGGAAGGCTGCGGATCGGGCTCCGCGTCAGACGACGGCTCTTCCTTTAGTCCAAATCGCTCCATCAGTCGTTCGACCTTTGGACTCTCACTCGCGGGGATGACGTACCCCTCGCGTCGGCGTTCCGTTTTCAGATGCAGTTTCCGCCGGAGCAGACTCCCGATCCACTTAGGATTGATCTTTTTGTCGTAGTCGTCCTCGTGCTTCTCCTTGAACCGCTCCGCGATCTCACTGACAGACACAACCTCCTCGCGTTCCCGCAACTCGGCGATCACCTCGAGCAGGTGTCCTTCGATGTCCATGCCCTTGTCCGAGACGTACTGACGGTGGTACTCCCGCATCGTCTCCTTCAGGTCGGACAGCGTCTCCTCGTCGTCGATGATGCTCAAGAGCGGCACGAACACCTGATTCATGCGCGGTTCGATGGAGCGATCCACCAAGTCGGGCGAGGCGTGATGCTTCCCGACGTGACGGAATCGAAACGTCAGGAGTCGGTTTCGAATCGCTGTCGCCTCTTCCCAGAACCTGTCGGGCAGGTTGATTGGCACGTCGTCGCGGAGCCGCCGCTGACCCATCTCCTCCGTCAGACAGCGGCTTTCCAAGGCGCGGTCGGAAAACAGGCTGCGCGTCCCGATGATCTTCGGTCCGTAGACGTGGTAGGCGCGCGGGTTGTACTCCTTGCCGTTGGTCGTTTCGCTCCGCAGGACGGGGAACCCTTTTGCGTTGCCGTTGTTGAAGATTTTGACGATCTCCGCCTTTTCGTCGGATTGACGGAAGTCGCCTTCGTCGATCAGGAGCGTCCCCTTGAAGATGTCGAGGATGCGAAACAGCGGCGAGACGGTGGACGCGCCGCTCGCGAAGATCGGTTTGTAGCAAAGGGAGCCGACCGTCAGAAGAAAGCGCGTCTTGCCGCTCCCGGCGTCGCCGAGCACGCGCAGGTAGGGCAGTTCGTTGAAGTCGTCGTAGATCCACGTCAGGAGGACGTAGTAGGCGCAGAGACGCTCGAAGGTCGGCGTCACGTCGACGTAGCGGTGCAGGAACGTTTGGATTTCCTCCAGCAACGCCGCTTCGGAGTCATATTCCGTCGATTCTGTCGGGAGCAGGACGATCCGGTTGCGGATCAGGTTGTTCTTCGGCGAATACGGTAGGAGCGTCTCGCCACTGGGAAGCCTCATCCGGTCGAGCATCTTCCACGCTCCGCCGGCATAGACAGCATATCCCGACTTGTCGCCGTCGAATATCATCTCGCCAACCGTCCCGTCGTCCAGCCGGAACGACGGCGTTACCGTGACGTTCTTGTCCTTGTAGTCCTTTGAGGTGATCCGTTTGAGTGTCATAGATTGAGTCAGTCGTCGACACGCACGTCGCGGCGGACGCGGTTCGCGCGGTCTTTCAGCTCCTCGATCGCGTACATGAACGTTCGGGCGTCAACGAGCGCCTGCGGGCTCACGCGGAACTGCCGGACGAGTTGCGTCCGCTCAACGGTGTCCTTGAAACCAAAACGGTATCTACCCCAGGCGTCCGTCTCCGCCGTCGAAAGCCACATCCCGTGGGCGACGAGGAACGCCGCGAGATAGAGCGAATCCGTATGAAACATGCCGGGCGTGGCACATGAGGAAGGTTGTCGGTCAGGATTTGTCATTGGACGGCTTGGGATTGCTTGCGACGTTGAGCTTCGATCCTCTTCCGTTCCATCCGCACCCCGTCTAGCACGCGACGGCGGATGTCGGGGAACAGGAACGCGACCGGCGCGCACAGGACGACCTCCAACTTGATCGCCGTCTCGAGGCTGGGAAGTCGCTTCCCACGTTCGTAGTCGGAGATGTGCGTCGCGGAGCGATAGCCGAGCAGACGGGCGACCTCCCGCTGTGTGTACCCCATCTTCTTCCGGTGAATCCAGAGCCGGTTCGCCGTCAGCGACGACGGTTTGGTTGTCCGTGTTCGTCGAGAACGCATACGAATACAGGATAGTACGGTGAGCGAAAGAGAAAAGAGGGGAAAAGTTCACGGAAACGGGAACATCAGGCGGACACCGACGGATCGGCGCGAACGCATGGCACGATTTGACAGCCCTCGCTCCGCCATGCTATGCAGAAGCACCATGCAAACCGGACGAAAACAACCACAACCCAAACAATCTGTCAACGGGTGGCCCGATCTCGTTACCTTATGGGCGACCGTCAGCGACGGACGCCGCCGGGAGCGCATTCTCACCCGTCACTACTTTCTGATGACCGTCGTCGAGCAGAAAAGCCTCGACTTGTACCGGCGCGCGCTGGATGACCCTCAGACGCAGTGGGACTGCCACCTCACCGCCGGATTCGGACACGATCTGG
>JAQBWJ010000534.1 GCA_027625215.1 Candidatus Poribacteria bacterium | reverse complement strand
TCACGATCAACGTACTACCCGTGTCATTCTGAGGCTCCGTGCCGAAGAATCTCTAGCCCGAACGAAAGTCCCTGAGCCAACGTTCATCAAACATACGGCGTGTTGGGTAAGAGATTCTTCGCTTTGCTCAGAATGACACAGCGAGTAGAGGATGTGTACGGAATTACGGCGTCCCAAGCGGGTAGAGAATCCGCGAGTTGCGAGGGAACACGAGCGGTTCCACCCCAACTTTGGCGACGTGTTGCGCCCACTCGTGCGGATCATAATCCCGCTTGACGAAGCACGACCGATGCGCCGGAACCGCGTATTTCACCCCGATCTTCGCCGCCATCGTCGCCGAGCCGTCGAAGAAGGGGAACTCGCCCTCCGACGGGTGGTTCGTCATAAATCCGATCTCCGGCTTGAGCGCCGCCACCGCGCCGACCAACGCCTCGTGTTCCGCAAAATGGTTGATCGGGTCGCCGGAGAAGTAGAGCCGCCCGCCCTCCGTCTCCAACACAAAGCCGAGATGCGTCACGTCGAGCGGCTTCGTCTCCTTCGCGTAGATCGGATCGTCCTTCGGCGGCTTCGCGTAGACGACGTGAAGCGTCATCCCGCCGACTCGGTAGGACTTGCCCGCCTCAATCGTCGTGATCTTCGCGGCGTCCACGCCCACACCCTTGATCCGCGCGACGCTCTCGCTCGGTCCCCAATAGAGCGCGTCCGGCGAGGACTGGACGATTCGCGCGATGGTTTCGGGGTTCGTGTGATCGCCGTGATCGTGGGTGAGCAGGATGTAATCGGTCGGCAACGTCGCTTCGTCCAGCGGCGCGGTCAGGTGGACGAATCGCTCCGGAAGCCGTTCGCGCGGGTAGTACGGGTCGATCTGAACGACCGTCCCCGACGAGTCCTTGATCGCGTAGGTGGACTGCTCGAACCAGTGAATCGCCACATGCCCTTTCGGAACGGTCAACTCGGCAAGCGGGTGCATCGAACGTGTCTCCTTCAACATTCCATCTGAAGCACCGCATGGGCGATGCCGAAGTCGCTTTCCAACAGGTGCGCCGCCTTCGAGCGGATCGCCTCCGTCTCCTTGACGGTCATGTCGTCGATCACCAAATGCGCCGACATACAGACGAACTGCGAGGTGATCTCCCACACATGGAGGTCGTGCACCTCCTTCACTTCGGGGATCGCGTTCGTCAGTTTGTCGCGCAGCGCGCCCAAGTCGATCTCGTCGGGCTTCCGTTCCAACAGGATCATCATGGACTCCTTCAGCAGCCCCCACGACCACCGCGCGATCATCAACCCGACGACGAGGCTCAGGATCGGATCAAGGATGTACCAGTGGGTGAAATTGATGACGATGGCTCCGGCGACAATCGCAACGGACGAAAACGTGTCCGCCAGCATGTGGAAGAACGCGCTCTTGGTATTCAGGTCATCGACGCCCGAACGGTGGAGGACAACCGCCGTCGTCAGGTTCACCAGCAGCCCGATCACCGCGACGACGGACATCTCATGCGTGTGGATCACCGTCGGACGCATCAGCCGAATCACGGACTCGTAGAAAATCCATCCGGTGAAACCGACGAGCGCGATCCCGTTTACGAACGCGGCAAGTATCTCGATGCGGTAGAGCCCGTAGGGAAGCGCGTCGCTCGTGCGGCGGTTCGCCAGCATGATCGCCACGAAACTGATCGCCAACGCGCCCGCGTGCGACAGCATGTGGATCGCGTCGCTGATGAGCATGAGGCTGCCCGTCCAGAACCCGGCGGCAAACTCAACGACCATCATCGCCAGCGTCAGCACGATGCAGAAGAGGAACGCGCGACGTTGTTTGGGTCGGTGGGCGTCTAGGGTGTAATGGTGGTGATGTCCCCCGATGCCGTGACTGTGACCGTGATCCTTCTCGTGACCGTGATCGTGTTTGCGTCCGTGATCGTGCTCATGTCCGTGATCGTGATGATGGTCGTGTTCATCATGATCGTGGTCGTGATGATGGTCATGGTCGTCGAGGTGATTCCCATGAGCGTCGTGTCGATGGTGCTGCTGCTGTGGTTGAAGCGGGCGGTGCTCGTGCGCGCACGCGCGATCCGTCTCGGCTAAACGTTGTGCCACGCCGTATCCTCTCGCGTGATTTCCGTCGAGTGTCCGTGGTGGTTGGAATGATAGGCAGTTCGCCGCGCAGTCGCAACGGGATGGCAATCACGCCGCTCAGGATGATTCAGGTGATTCCAAATCCGGCTCCGCCGCTCCGTTGCTCGTAGATGGTCAAGAAGACCGCCGCAGAGATAATCGGGATGCCTTCGTAGATCTGAAGACTCAACAGGTGGTCGTCGCCGGAGATCAGGTAGTCCGCCCGACCTTCGACGGCGCAGGCGAGTATCTTGTTGTCGTGAGGATCGTCCCGAACCGCGTCGATTTTGGTCGTACCGGGTACCCACGTCGCAAGAGATCGAAACAGCTCGATGAGCCGCGCGATCTGATCTTCCGTGATATTCCGTTTCCGCCGGAAATAGGGGCGTTGGAGTACCCGTGTGATCTCCTCGACAATGCCGTCCGACACGACAACCTTAATCGAGTTCTCTTCCCAGAGCGCCAAGATTCGTCCTTGGTGTCCCTTGGGATTCAGCAACGCGCTGACATACTGATTCGTATCCAGAACAACCAACACTGTAGATTACGGTTTCATCTGAGCGCGCACGCCGCGAATGGCGCGTTCGATCTCTTGTTGCGCTTCTTCTTCCGGCGCGTCTCCGACGGACTCCCAAATCTCGTGGATGACGGCGAACTCCTTGCGGCGCAGCCTTTGGTACTCTTCGTACGCATCAACCGACACCACGACCGCCATCGGCTTGTTCGCTCGTTTGATGATGAATTGATCGTCTTTGTAGTAGACCTGGTCAAGCAGTTCGCCGAAATTCTGACGGGCTTCCATCGCGCTGATTTCGCGTTTCATCGGCTCGCTCCCATAACCGGATAGGTTGATAGAGTCATTATAGCAGCAGCAATTCGGGCGTCAAAGCGAGAGTTCTACTGTTGCCTTCAAGACGCGCGGTGGTTCCTCCCCCGAATCCGCGCTATCATTCGGTGTGTCCCGGATCATCTGTGAACGTCACGAGTCCTTTGGGGGAAATTGCGGGTGCGCGTCGTCTTCATGGGCACATCCGAATTCGCCGTCCCGACGCTGCGACGGCTTGCGGAGGGCGA
>JAQBWJ010000533.1 GCA_027625215.1 Candidatus Poribacteria bacterium | reverse complement strand
GGGTCGTCCTTCAGCAACGACTCGTATTCGTTGCGGGCGTTCGCGTAATCCCCCTGCCAATAGAGGCTCTCCGCGAGGAAAAACCGCGCGGACGACACATGCTTGCTCGTTGCGAACTCGGCGAGCAGTTGGCGCGACGTTTCGGCGGTTGCCGGGTACTGTTTCGCGTCGTACTGCGACCGCAGTTTCCAATAGAGCGCGTCGTCGTTCGCCGCCAATGCCGAGTTGGTCCCGCGTTCCGCCAAAAACTGGTCGAACGACTTGATCGCCTCGTCGTGCTGCTTCATGTGGAACTGGTTGATGCCGAGTTGGTAGAGCGCGTCCTTCCGCAGCGGCGAGTTCTGAAGCGCGAGCAGTTTTGCGTAAGCGTCGATTGCCGCCTGATATTCACCCAGCGCGAAGTTCGACGCGCCTTGACCGAACAGCGCGTCGTCCTCGTACGCCGACCCCGCCGTCACCCGGCGATACCAGATCAACGCGCTGTTGAACTCTTCCAACAACCGCCGCGATTCGCCGAGATACCACCGCGCGGCGTCCCGCAGTTGGCTGTCGGAAAACTCCACGACCGCCTCCAGCGCGGTGATCGCGTCCCGGTACTCCTTGACGGCAAAGTAGGCGCGTCCGATACTGTAATACGTGTCGTCGGCGAGTTCCGTCGCGGGATAGGCGTTCAGAAGGCGTTGGTATTCATAGATCGCCTCGTTGTAGCGTTCCGACTGGAACAGCACTTCGCCGATCCAGTACTGCGCGTCTTCCGCCGCCTGAAGCGACGGGTACAGTTGAACGAGTCGCTCGAACTGCGCCTTCGCTTCCTCAATCTTCTGCTGGCGGAAAAGGCACTGCCCGATCCGCAGTTCCGCGTCCCCCGCCAACGGGCGGTGCGACTCGTCCTTGCCGAACGTGTCCACGAATTGCTTGTAGACCGCCTGCGCGCCGCTCCAGTTTTCCAACAGGAACAACGACTCAGCGGCGCGATAGGTCGCTTCTGGGGCTTCGGTCGCGTTCGGGTACTTGCCGAGAAAGGTGATCAGCGTGTCGTGCGCCTCTTGATACCGTCCCAACTGGAAGAGCGACCACCCTTTGCCGTACTGCGACGACTTCGCCTCTTCCACGTCGGGGAACGCGCTGAGGAGCGCGCTGTAGGCTTCAAGCGCGTTCGCGTAGTTTCCGACGTTGTAGTACGCCTCCGCCGTATAAAACAGCGCGAGCGACTTCACCGCGTCGTCCTCGCTCCGTTTGACGACCTCCTCAAGCGCGAGGATGCTCTCCTCGTACTTGTTCTGCTCGAACCACGCCCGCCCCAACCCCTGAAGCGCGTCGATCAACAACGGACTGCCCGGATAATCGTTCTGGAGCCGCCGGTACTTTTGGACGGCTTCGTCCGCCTTGCCGAGCCGCCGCGCGGACTCCGCCGACAAGAATAGCGCGTCGTCGGCGCGGTCGCTTTCGGGATAGTTCGCGGTGAAGCGGTCGAACTCCTCTTTGGCGGTCTCGTAGTCGCCGACTTCATAGAGGCGGTAGGCGAAGGTGTAATCGGTGTTTTCGTCGGCGAAGAGCGACAGCAGCGCGCCGACCATCAGGAGAATCGACGCCCCCGCCGTGAGCCGCCGAAGACGCTGCGGGGCTGCCTCAGACCATCGTGCCAAGACGCGAATCTTCACGCGAAACTCCCTGTCGAGATGATATCCGTCACGGGGGGTCGGGGGAATGCGGACGACGTATCGCGCATGAATCAAACGGAGGACAATTGCGCTCAAAAACGCATGTCGCCCTCCCATTGAACACAATATTACTCGAAAGAGATGACGCTTGTCATGGAGCATCCGTTGCGTTTTGTGCGGAGGGTGAGCGGTTGTTCATCAATATTTATCCTGCCATTCACGAACCTACTGCACTCGGCGGAGCGTACATGCGAATCGGGCGAGTATTCCCCGCCCGATTCGCCGTTCTGTATGGAGAGGACGTCGATTATTTCTTTTCGTCGTCGTCTTCATCCACGACTTCATAGTCCGCGTCGATCACGTCGTCGTCCTCATCGCCGCCGCTATCGTCGCCCTGAGCCGAGCCGCCGCCCGCCCCCGCCGACTGATAAATCTCCGCCGACGCCGCGTACCACGCCTGTTGCAACGCCTCCGTCGCCGACTTGATCGTTTCGACCCTACCGCCGGAGTTCGCCTCTTTCAGGTTGGCGAGCGCGTCTTCCACACCCTTCTGTGTCGCGGAGCCGATCTTGCCCTCAAACTCCTTGAGGTTCTTTTCCGTCTCATAGACGAGTTGTTCGCCGCGATTGCGCGTTTCGATCTCTTCGCGCTTCTGTTTGTCCTCGTCGGCGTGAGAGTCGGCGTCCTTCACCATCTGCTCGATCTCACGGTCGGACAGTCCGCCCGACGCGGTGATCGTGATCTTCTGCTCCTTGCCTGTGCCCATGTCCTTCGCGGACACGTTCAGGATGCCGTTCGCGTCGATATCGAACGTCACTTCCACCTGCGGCACGCCTCGCGGAGCGGGTGGAATCCCCTCCAAGCGGAACCGCCCGATGGTCTTGTTGTACGTCGCCATTTCCCGTTCGCCCTGCAAGACATGAATATCCACCGACGTTTGACCGTCTTCGGCGGTCGTATAGACCTTCTGCTTGCGCGTCGGGATCGTCGTGTTGCGTTCGATCAGTTTGTCCACGATGCCGCCGAGTGTTTCGATCCCCAACGACAGCGGCGTCACATCGAGCAACAGGATGTCCTTTACGTCCTCGTCGCCCGACAGCACCGCCCCCTGCACCGCCGCCCCGATGGCGACCACCTCGTCCGGGTTCACGCCGCGATGCGGCTCTTTTCCGAAGAACTCCTTGACGACCTGTTGAATCTTCGGCATCCGCGTCTGCCCGCCGACCAACACGATCTCGTCGATGTCGGCGGCGGTCACTTCGGCGTCCGCGAGCGCCTTCTTGCACGGTTCGAGCGTCCGCTTCACAAGGTCGTCCACCAACGACTCGAACTTCGCCCGGCTCAACGGCACGTTCAAGTGCTTGGGACCTGTCGAGTCCGCCGTGATGAACGGCAGGTTCACGTCCGTCGTGCTCGCGCTCGACAGCTCGATCTTCGCCTTTTCCGCCGCTTCTTTCAGTCGTTGCAACGCCATCGTGTCTTTGCGTAGGTCGATGCCGTTCTCTTTTTGGAACGTGTCCGCGAGCCAGTCGATCAC
>JAQBWJ010000532.1 GCA_027625215.1 Candidatus Poribacteria bacterium | reverse complement strand
AGCGCCGCACGATACGCAACTCCGAATGGCGCCACCTCTACAACGAGGACGTCATCTCGATGCCGGACAAGTGGGAGTACCCCTGGTTCGCGGCGTGGGATTTGGCGTTCCATTGCGTGCCGCTCGTGCTGGTCGATCCCGAATGGGCGAAACGACAGTTGGTGTTGCTGCTGCGCGAGTGGTACATGCACCCCAACGGACAGATCCCCGCGTACGAATGGAACTTTGGCGATGTGAACCCGCCCGTACACGCGTGGGCGGCGTTGCAGGTGTACAAGTTGGACAGGTCGCGGTCGGGCGTCGCGGACACGGAGTTCTTGGAGCGCGTGTTCCACAAACTGCTGCTGAACTTTACGTGGTGGGTGAACCGGAAAGATCAAGGGAACAACAACATCTTTCAGGGCGGCTTTCTCGGACTCGACAACATCGGCGTGTTCGACCGCAGCAAGCCGTTGCCGACGGGCGGACATCTCGAACAGGCGGACGGCACGGCATGGATGGGGCTGTACTGCCTGAACATGCTCGAAATCGCGCTCGAACTGGCGAGAACGAAGCCCGCCTACGAAGATGTCGCCACCAAGTTCTTCGAGCACTTCGTCTACATCGCCCACGCGATCACCCACATGGGGGGCATCAAAAACGGGCTGTGGGAAGACCCGGACGGGTTCTTCTACGACCTGTTGAACACGCCTCAGGGCGAACTGATCCCGCTGAAGGTGAGGTCGTTCGTGGGGCTGATCCCGCTGTTTGCGACGCTGACGCTGGACGCCGACCTGCTGAAATCGCTGCCTCGCTTCAAGGCGCGCATGGAGTGGTTCATCAAGTACCGTCCGGGTCTGGTGGAGGACATTCACTCGCTGATCGAATGCGGCATGAGCGATTGTCGTTTGCTGTCCGTCGTTGACCGCGACAAGTTGAATCGCGTGTTGCAGACGATGTTGGACGAGAACGAGTTTCTGTCGGACTACGGGTTGCGGTCGCTGTCGAAGGTGCACGAACGGAAGCCGTACCGTTTCGAGGCGGACGGCGAGGAACATGCCGTTTCGTACGAACCCGCCGAATCGACAACGGGACTGTTCGGCGGCAACTCGAACTGGCGGGGACCCATCTGGTTTCCCGTGAACTACCTGATGATTCAGGCGCTACGCACCTATCACGAATACTACGGCGAGACGATGACCGTCGAGTTTCCGACCGGATCGGATTTTCACGTGACGCTCGATATCGTGGCGGACGAACTCAGTCGGCGGATGACGCGGATATTTCTCTCCGACGAGGAGAAGGGCGGGCGTCGCCCCGTTTTCGGGGATGAGCCCGTCTTCCAAAACGACCCGAACTGGCGCGACCATCCGCTGTTCTACGAGTACTTTCACGGCGACACCGGCTCCGGCATTGGCGCGAGCCATCAGACGGGATGGACGGCGTTGGTCGCCACGTTGCTTCAGGAGATCGGGCTGCGACAGCGGGGCTGACGGAATCGACGGCGCGCCCCTTCCAACTCGAACGGCGGATAGACGATGAACGCGCAAGGCGTCGGGACACAACTGTACGTATGGTCGCAGGTGATCGCGGCGGACGGCGGTAAGATCGACGACCGACTGGACGAGGTGTTCGCGGATGTCGCCGCCGCCGGGATCGACGCGGTGGAGGGCTGGTTGTCGTGGGTCGAGACGCCGGAGAAGTTGGCTGGCGTGAAGCAACTTGCGGAGAAGCACGGGTTGGCGATCCCGTCGCTCTACACGGGCGGCGCGTACCATTCGGCGGACGACGGGGCTAAAGCGGTGGCGCGTATCGCGCGCGAAGCGGAGATCGCGCGGGAACTCGGCTGCGGCATGATCAACACGAACCCGAACCCCATCGGGCGCGACAAAACGGATGACGAACTGAAAACGCAGGCAGCGAACCTCAACGCGCTCGGCGAACGACTGCGCTCGCTCGACATGGCGCTGGTGATCCACAATCACGACCCGGAAATCCGAAACGACGCGCGGGAGTTCCGCCTCAACGCCGAATGGACGGACCCGGCGTTCGTGTCGTTTTGCGTCGATACGCATTGGATCTATCGCGGCGGCGGCGATCCGGTCGAACTGTTGAGGGAAGTGGCGGAACGGACGTTGAGCGTCCACCTGCGGAACTCGACGGACGGCGTGTGGGACGAGTCGTTCGGTGAGGGAGATATCGACCACCGCGCCGTTCGAGCCGTGTTGGAGGACGCGAGGTTCAACGGGTGGCTGTTCCTCGAACTCGCGTACGACAAGGAGACGCCTCGCACGCGACCGTTACGGGAGAACGCGCGGATGGGGCGCGATTACATCCGCGACATCTTCGGGGCGTGAGCGTTTCCAATCGCGTTGCGCGCGACGTTGTTACGGGACTTTGACGGCGCGCACCAAGTCCGCGAGCAGGTCGTCCGTCGTGAGTTCCTCCGCCTCCGCCTCGTACGACAGAATCAGACGGTGACGCAGCGTGTCGAGCGCGATTGCCTGCACGTCGTCGGGGACGACGTAGGCGCGGTGTCGCAGATAGGCGTGGGCTTTCGCGGCGAGCGCGAGGAAGATCGTCGCGCGGGGCGAGGCTCCGTAGTCCACCAACGGCTTGAGTTTCGTCAACCCGACGCTCTCCGGCTCCCGAGTCGCCCGAACAAGATCGACGATGTACTCCTCGACCCGTTTGTCCATGTAGACCTGTCGCACCGTTCGCCGCGAGACAAGTATCTGCTCGGTCTGCACAACGGCGGAGACGCTCGCCCGCTCGACGCGCGTCTCCCGCCGCAGGATTTCGAGCTCGTTCTCGCGCGTCGGGTATTCCACCTTCAACTTGAACAGGAATCGGTCAACCTGCGCTTCGGGCAGAGGGTACGTGCCTTCCAGTTCGATCGGGTTCTGCGTCGCCAACACGAGGAACGGCGACGGCAACGGGAACGTCTTGTCGCCGATGGTCACTTGTCGTTCCTGCATCGATTCCAACAACGCGGACTGCACCTTCGCCGGAGCGCGGTTGATCTCGTCCGCCAGCAGGATGTTCGTGAAAACGGGACCCCGTTTCGCCGAGAATGTCCCGTCGCGCTGGTTGTAGATCACCGTGCCGACGATATCGGCGGGGAGCAGGTCGGGCGTGAACTGAATCCGCTTGAACTGGGCTTGGATCGAGTCGGCGAGCGTCTTGACGGCGGTCGTCTTCGCCAGTCCCGGCACGCCTTCCAAC
>JAQBWJ010000531.1 GCA_027625215.1 Candidatus Poribacteria bacterium | reverse complement strand
TTGACGGTGTACCAGTGGACGCGCGTCGGCGTTGCGACGGTGAAGGATGCGCTCGTAGCGGCGGCGGCGTTCCCGGCTTCGTCCGCCGCGCCGTCTACCGTGAACGTGTACGTCCGCGCCGAGAGGAAGTCCGTTTCGGCAACGAACGTGATCGTGTTGCCGGAGACGGTCGATGTTCCCGCGACCACGCCTTCGACATCCTTCTTAAGCGCGTCCGCCGCCGATGCCACCGTCACGGAGATCGACCCGCTCTTCAACGGCTCGCTATAGGTGACGGTGATCGTGTTCAACCCGGTCGCCACCGCGTCCGTATAGTCGGTGCCCTGAACGAACGTCGTCCCGTCGGCGGGCGTGACGCCCTGCACCGTCGGAGGCGTCGTGTCCAAATACGTGTAGTTCATCGATTCCAGCGCGCGCTTCTCTTTCGGGTTGACGACCGTCACTTGGACCGTGCCAACTTCATGCGCCGGAGCCGTCACCGTCAGCGTCGTTTTCGATGTCACCGTCGCGGGAAGCAACGCCGAACCGAACGCGACCTGCGCGCCTTCCTTGAACTTCTCGCCCGTGAGCGTGACGCTATTGCCACCGGTTTCGGGACCGCTGCTCGGGCTGATGCCGGTCACGACCGGCGTCGGGTTGCAGCCGAGGGCGCCGGCAACAAGCAGGACAAGCGGCGCGCTCCATAGAGCCGCCGTCGTGCGCTTCATCATGATGGGAAACTCCTTCGTCAAGACGAACTCCGTTTAGGTCAAAATGCCGTCGTCTCTCGCCTCATACGTCGCGTCGCGCCTACAAAACCGCGAGAGTGTGTCTGATTTGAGGTAAAGTATAACGCTACCCGAAAATCGGTGTCAACAACCACGCAAGACGTTCCATGGTTCTCAGCATGAAACTTCGCGCGTCGGCTGGCGTCGCGTCCGGTCGGGAATTACTCGTCGTCATCGTCCGGGACATACTTGTCGCCCGGCACGATCACGACCGCTCGAAACGCCCCCTCGCCCCGACTGAACGTCCGCACGTCCTCGTCTTCCCGCAACGCCATGTGGACGATCCGTCGGTCGCGCGGGTTCATCGGGTCGAGCGACACTTCGCGCCCCGTCGCCCGAACGCTGCGCGCCGCGTGATGCGCCATCTCGGTGAGCATGTCCTCGCGCTTTTCGCGGTAATCGCCCGCGTTCACGACGATCCGCCGCTTCACCAACGACGATTTGTTCATGATGCTGTTGACGAGATACTGGATCGAGTCCAGCGTCCGCCCGTGTCGTCCGATCAAGATCGCCACATCGTCCGTGTCGATGTTCAGGATGAGATCGCCGTCTCGTTCTTCCGTCTTGATCTCCGCGTCGATGCCCATCAGGTCGAGCATCTCCCGCAACACGTCGTACGGTTCAACCTCGTCCATTTCCTGAATCGAAATCCGCACCGCCGCGGGCTTCGACCCTAGTCCCAGCAGCCCCTTCGTCCCCTCCGACACGATTCGGATCGTCACCGAATTCGGATGAACGCCCAACGCCGCAATCGCCGCATCCCGAATCTGCTCCGCCGTTCCGGTGAGCAAGTCCGCATCGACGCCCAACTTTACGAAGGCGTCTCTCAACGCTTCTTCCTTCGTCATCCCATCCGCGTCAGCGGTGCGAGTCGATGAAAACGACATCGTCCGTCTCCTTCCCCGTTCTAGCCGTGTGTCCCGTTCAAGACGGCTCCGCTCAGCCCCAACCTCGTTCGGATCATCGGGCGAAAATGGTGGTCGGGAAGTGGTGAAACGCTACGGGCGCGCGGGCGCGCGTTGACGTTTCTTCTTCCTGTCCTGCTTCGCCATCCGTTCGAGGTCGGCTGCCGTCAGGTTTTCTTCCGTGTCTTCCGAGAACTTGTTGACCAAATACTGTTGCCCGACGCCGATAAACGTGCTGATACCCCAATACAGGTTCAATCCCGACGCCATCCCGTAAAAGATAAAGACGAACATGATCGGCATAAGGTTCATCATCATCTTCTGGCTGCCCTGCATCGTCCCGGCGGTCGGATTCATCCGCTGTTGGATCAGCGTACCGCCCATTACGATCAACGGCAACAACCGAATCGGCAGTCCACCCACCGAATACAGCAGGTCGGGAGCCGTCAGGTCGTTGATCCATAACGTGAACGGCTCGCCGCGCAGTTCCGCCGAGTTCCGCAGCATCGAATACATCGCAATGAAGATCGGCATCTGCGCCAGGATCATCAGACACCCGCCCAACTGACTCGCCGGGTTGATCCCATACTTGCGATACACCTTCATCGTCTCGGCGTTCATCTTTTGCGGATCGTCGCCGAACTTCTTGCGCGCGTCATCCAGTTCCGGTTGGATGATCTTCATGCGGTTCTGCATCTTTTTCATCGACTTGCTGCTCGACTGGGACAGCGGGAACAACGCCAACCGCACCAGAATCGTCAGCAAAATGATCGCCACGCCGTAGTTCGGAATCAGTTTGTGGAACGCATTGAGCAGCCACAACAGCCCTTTGGCGAGCGGTCCCGTGATCCCGAAACTGATCGTCTCCGTGATCTTCGCGGGCGTGACGTTGTCCGGCAGCACGACATGGCTCAGGATCGCCGTATGCTTCGGACCCGCATAGAGTCGATACGTGTCCGTTTGCGACTGCCCCGGTTGGAGGAAAAACCCGTCCACTTCGAGCCGCATCCCCGACAACAGTTCCGCGACATTCCCGTAGTCCGCATACGCGCGTTGAAGCGTTTCGCGCGTTTTCCGTCGCGCCTTGTCGGTATCCTTCGCGCCCTGTACCGCCTGCGTGATCTCGGCGTTCAGCCGCGTCGTCCCCGACGGAATCAACAAAAACCGCTTCGTCTTCGACTGGTTGAGATGTTCCGAATCCGTCAACCACTCTTTCCCGACGTTCAGCACGATGCGATACCGTTCCGGTTCCGAGGGCCATTTCAACGGGAACGGATTGTACTCGCTGAACCGCGCCGAGCGCGGCAACGCGGCTTGCGGTGAGGTCAGTTCGCCCGATAAGAACGTTGCGATGAAGAATTTGCTTTGGATCGCCGACCACACGGTGCGTTTGTTTTCGATGGCGTCCGCGTCTTCGCCGTCTTTGGTCTGCGGACCGGGCGCGTCCAAGTCGTCGTCGCGGATCGGCGTCAGCGTCGGCAGCTGCCCAGTCGAGAGCAGCCCGCCCATCGCGCCGTACTCTTTGGGCATGTA
>JAQBWJ010000530.1 GCA_027625215.1 Candidatus Poribacteria bacterium | reverse complement strand
AACAACGTCGGGATCGGGTGTGGCGGCGATGCGGTACGTGATCTCAATTGTCATCCCGTCGGCGAGACATTCCAACAGAATCGGATCGTCCACCGCGACGTACTCGCCTTCTTGCAGTACGAGCGCGCTTTCCTGCGCGAAGGCGGTTGAAACGAAAAGAGTGGCGAGAACGAGCGCCATTCCAAGATGTCGAGCCACGATGTCCACCTCCAAAAAAGCCGTTTGAACCGAAACGTTGCGGTATTCTAACGACAGTACCCAACACTCGGCAAGAACGAGTCCCGCGCGTGACTCCCCTCTTGTGATTTCACACACCGCGACCTATAACGTCGTCGTGTCATCGTCGCCGCCTCGTCCTCCATTTCGGATCGCCAACCATGTCCGCGAGTACATCGCCATCGCGCCGCAAAGGAACCCCCATGCTCGTCACGACGCTCATTCTGGGCGCGCTCGCCATTGTTCTGCTTGTCATCGGATACCGACAGGGCAACGGGGCGCATATCGATGGCACGATGGTCGCGCTCAAGATGGCGGCGAAAAACACGCCCTTGCTCATCTTCGCGTTTTTGTGCGCGGGGTTGTTGCAGGCGTTGATCCCCGAAGAACTGATCTCGCGGTGGTTGGGAGCGGAGTCGGGATGGAAGGGGTGGATGATCGCGTCCGTCGCGGGGAGCCTGACGCCGGGCGGACCCTATGTCAGCCTGCCGATTGCGGCTGGCTTGGCGCGATCCGGGGCGAGCGTCGGCGCGGGTGTCGCGTTCCTGAGCGGGTGGGCGATATGGGGCGCGCATCGGCTGCCGTTGGAGTTCGGGATACTGGGGTGGCGGTTCACGCTGATCAAACTCGTCACGACGTTGATCGTGCCGCCGCTGGCAGGGTGGATCGCGCATTTGCTGTTCGCAGGGGTGAAGATCACGAGTTAACGCGTCGATGCGTCATCATCGTTTCGCGCCAGGGCAGGGTTGAAACCAAGTCCCTCCAAACGTCACGTTTCGGCGTCGCGACGATGTTCAAAATCGCCCGACCACAACCGCCGCATCTCCTCCGAGTGGTCGAGCAGTTCGTCCAACGACCCCGACACGGTGATCCCCCCGTCGTCCAGCACAAGGATATTGTCGGCGCGTTGCAGCACGGAATGGCGGTGCGACACGACAAGGTAGGTCGCGTCGCGGATCGCAAAGACCCGTTCCCACAGCGTCCGCTCCGTGTTGACATCCAACGCGCTCGACAGGTCGTCGAAGACCAACAACTCCGCGTGACGCGCGAACATCCGCGCCGCCGCCGAGCGTTGCATCTGCCCGCCCGACAGTTTCACGCCGCGCGGTCCAACGACCGTTTCCAACCCGTCTTCCAGTTCCTGAAGATCGTCCTCCATCACGCTCAAACGGATCGCGTCGCCGATGTTGATCTCGTCTTCGGGAACGCCCATCAGCACGTTCTCGCGCAACTTTTCGCTGAACAGGCGCGGCACTTGAGGCGTGTACGCGCTGCGCGGCGGCGTGAAGAAGTTGGCGGGATCATCCACCTCCCGCCCGTTCCAGATGATCTCGCCGTTTTCTTTGGGCAGCAGTCCGAGCAACGTCCTCAACAACGTCGTCTTCCCCGATCCGATCCGCCCCGTCACGACCGTAAACGACCCTCGCTTCAGCGTGAACGACACATCGTGAATGCCGTTTTCCGTGTCGGGGAAGCGATAGGTCAGTCCGCGCACCTCCAGCGTGTTGAGCGGCTCGAAGTCGGTAGGGACGGAGCGCGGAGGGGTCGGGAAATCGCCCTTCAGGTGAATCGGATGGTGTTCGACCAACGCCTCCGGCGGACGGTTCGGCATCAACCCGACCATCCGCTCGAACGAGACGGTCGCCCGTTTGTGCGAGGCGAGCAGGTTCGCTATCGAGAAGATCGGGTGGGTCGCCTGAGTCACGTAGGCGACGAACAGCGCGAAATCGCCGACGGTAAACGAGCCCGACCGCATCGAACTGCCCGCCATCAGCAGAATGACGCCCGTCCCGATATGGACGATGTTGACGCCGACCGACCGCAGCATCGAACTGAAAAACTCGTCTTTGAGCGCGGCGCGTCGTCTGGTGGCGTTCAGTTCGCGGAAGCGGTTGATGACGCTCGTTTCCGCCCCGGCAGACTTGATCGCCAGCGTCGTGCGGAACATCTCGCCCGCGAAATCGCTGACCCGCCCCGCCGCCTGACGCGCTTCGCGTCGATATTGGTGTATCTTCCCGCTCGCCATGTTGATCATGCCGATCAGAAACGGCAGCGGCACGAACAACACGAGCGTGATCATCGCGTTTGTTTTGAACAGGACGACGAACGCGACCCCGATATAAACGACCCGTCCCGCCAAGTCCGTCCACTCTTCGAGGTAGCGGTTGATCTCCTGCACGTCGTCGCGGAAGCGACTGATCGCCTCGCCGGACGCCTCCGACATCGCCGCCGCGCCGGGCGCGTCCAGCACGGCGGCGAGCATATTCCGCCGCATCAGCGTCTCAATCGTATAGGAGAAGACGACGAAGTAGATGTTCGCGCCGAACGACGCCGCCTTGCGCGCCAACGGCACCGACGCCACCACCGCCAAGATCGCCCAGATGTCCCACCCCAGTTGCGATTCGCCCGTCAGCGTGTCGAAGAACTCGCGCGCGGCGAGTCCCGTGATGAGCGCGAGGCTGTGGAACACCGTCCACGAGACGAAGTTGATCGCAAAGAGTCCCGGCGCGTAGCGGATCAGGCGGATGAGAAACTTGGATGCCTTCATGCGAGCGCCGCCTCGATCCCCGTCGTCAACAGCGCGGAGAAACGCGAGTCCGCGTCCGCCACGAGCCGCTTCCGTTCGCCGTATTCGGCGATCTGCCCGTTGTCCAAGATGAGAATGTCGTCCGCCCGTTCAATCGTTTTGAGACGGTGCGCGATGATGATGCCCGTTCGGTCGAACAGCAGTCGGTCGATGGCGCGTTCAATCCATTGCTCCGTCGCCGGATCGAGCCGCGACGAGGCTTCATCGAGAATCACCAAGCCGGGGTCTTTCAGAAAGACGCGCGTGAACGCCAGCAACTGCGCCTGTCCCACCGACAAACTCGCGCCCTCGCCCGCCATGATCGTATCCAAGCCGTTCGGCATCGAACGATACCACTCGCCAAGACCGAGTTCGTTGATGACGTTGAGCAGGTCGGCGTCGGAGACGGAGGCGTCGAAAAACGTCAT
>JAQBWJ010000529.1 GCA_027625215.1 Candidatus Poribacteria bacterium | reverse complement strand
AGCATCCGGGAGATGGTCGCGCGAGGAAACCCTATCGCTCGCAACGTCGCCAATTCGCCGCGCCGTTCGTGAATGTTGCGGATCATCACGACGCCCCATCCGACCGTTCCAAGCAACAGTCCCAGCCCCCCAAGCGTTTGGAACGTCGAGAGGTAGGTCTGTTCAACAGAGTGGAACCGTTCGAGTTTCTCCGCCGTTCGGGTCGCGTCGAAACCGTAACGTCGCAGCCCGGACTCCAACGATTGCGCGACGGCATCCACATCGGTGGGCGCGGTTTCGATCAGGAACGACGAGTACCCGCTGCGACTCGGAAAATGCCGCAATAGGTTCGATTCGGAAATGAGCAGGTCGCTTTGAAACACGCTTCCATTCAACATCCCGACGATGCGAAGTCGCGTTTCCTCGCCCCGTTCGTTGTTCAGTACGATGTCGTCGCCGATGCCGAGATGGAGGATCCACTGTAGCGATGCCGCGTCGCCGATGGCGGGTATGACGTTCTCACCTAAGTCGGACGCGAGCAGGGCCCAACCGTTTTCCACGTCCTCAGCCGTCGCCGTGAACCGGAAGCCGCCGCGTTCGATGAACGGGTCGCCCGCGCCGAGCAATCGCGGAGTGCCGGGTTGGTATAAGTTGAGGCAACTCGCGTCTTCGCCGGGCACGGAGCGAAACGCGAAGACGCGCTCGCCCTCTGTCGCGGTGTTCAGACCGAGATCGAATCGGGCGTCTTCCAAGTTGAGGTCGACGTAAATCGGCGAGTCGGAGTCGGCGACGAGCGAAAACCCGCCCGTGCCGGACGTTTTCTCGAAAACCGTCTCGTCGGAGATTCCGGCGGAACGGTTCGCCCCAACGGCGACGATCACAAAGCACGCGCTCCCGATGAGCGCCACCGCCAACACGCTTCGAGACGGGTGACGCGCCGCGTTTCTTGCGCCCATTTGCGAGATGGAAACGCGATCCCTGTGGCGACGGACACGCTTGAGTCGCGCGTTGAAAAAGGTGATCCCGCTCACCAACAACGACGCACCGCTGCCGAAGAACAGTCCTGCGGACGAGTCCCCGCGCAGGATAGTTGCCGTCGCTAACAGCGCGACCCCAACTCCACCTGTGACAAACGCCACAAGACGGGGTACGCGCGCCGAACTCGTTTCCGGCAAGGTGCCCGCGCCGGAGAGCAAGGCGCGCGTCGTGGTCTTGCCGAGCCGTCTGACCGTCCGATGGATCGAGAAAAGGACGACGGCGAACGAGATTGACCAACCGACGAGACAACTCATCGGGCGCACATGCAGGTTCAACGCGGTTGTGCCGATGGCTCCCGACCAAACCGTCGTCAGTCCGATCATCATCAGCCACGCATACCCGATTGCCGCGCCAATCCCGATCAACCCGCCGACCGCCGACAGTAGGGCTCCTTCGGTAAGAAACCGCCGTCTGACCAGTCGTAACGGGAACCCGACAGCGAACAAGACCCCGATCTCGCCGGAGCGTTCCTCCACGCCGAGCCGAAACAGGAGTCCCACTAGCAGCGCGGTCGCGGCGATCAAGAACATCCCGAACCCGGCGAACAGCATACTGAAGTCGGTGGATCCGGATGACGCGCCGAGTCCGCGCTCTTTGACGGGGTGGAAGGCGAACCCGGCTTGTTCCGGCGTCACTCGCTCGACGAGGCGTTGACGGAACATCTCGGCGGCGGGTTGAACGGGTATCTCGGATGGAGGCGCAATCCAGATTGACGTGAGTTGTCCGAAGCGGCTCCGCCACAGTCGTTGTCCCGTCGCAAGAGACACGAACGCTTTGGGCGTCGCGCCGAAATCGTCCCAATACTCTTCGTCTTTTGGGCGGATTCGGCTCAACTCGACCGGGAATGGGGCGTCCCAATCGCGGAGGTTGTCGGAGTCGCCCAAGCCGGGAATCGTTGGGGTGAGTCGCGGATCGACCGCCATCCCGCTCATGCGGACGACGCCTCTCAGGACGAGCGTGACCGACTCGGCTCGCAACGCTCCGCCCGTCGCAATCACATCATAGTTCACGGTGATGGAATCGCCGACGGAAACGCCCAAATCGTCCGCCGCCCAACCGTTCAGATAGATGCCGTTTTCGTCAAGCCTCTGCGCGGGTGATCCGTCGGCGAGCGTCATCGCGCCGAAACGCGCGTCCGTCGGTGGGTCAAGCGCCGCGATGGTCGAGTAAGGCACGGCGCGCCCGTTCCCCTCGATGGAGGTCGCCACATACGTCAATATCGGGAGAGCGGCAATCTCGTTTTCGGCGGTGAGTTGAAGCGTCGCGTTCGAGATAGCATCGCTGAGGACGAATTCTCGACTCTCAACCGCGAAAAATCCTTCGCCGGAACGGGTCGTCAGTCCCAAGTCCTCCATTTGCAACTGACCGTGAACTCCGTTCATCACTTCATCGGGGTTGATGACGCCCCCATCGTGCGAGCGGGTGAGCGCGACTAGATTCACCGATGCCTCTTGCCAACCGAGCAACGCCGCTACGGTCGCGGCATCCAAGAAGGCGTTGAACGGCTCCGATTGATGAGCGCGCAGAGCGAACCGACCAATGCCACGATTCGGGATGATTCGACCGATGACGAGTCGCAGAACGGCAACCGTATCGGACGACTCGCGGCTTCCGAAGAGAAACTCCGGATTCACGTCCATCGGTTTGGGGAACGAGACAAGCGCGTCGTCCCCCTCCGACACGCCGAGTTCCGACGCGAGCGATTCGTTGATGACAACACGAGGCAGCGTCGTCGCATTGGGCGTTGATTGTGTGGAGTCGGTAGGGAAGGCATTGGCGATGGTCGCGCTGTCGGCGCCGAACAGGTCGAGAAACCCGTCGTCAACGACGACGATTTGGACGCCGGACGCTCTCGACTGCGTGTCCGCCGAGACAACGGAGCCGTTCAACAGCAGGGCGGAAGCGGCGTTCGCGTAGTTTGCCCGAACAACGCTTGTTTGCGCGAACTGCTCCGCGAGGCTCTTTCTGAAGGGACGCTCGGACGCGATCACATCATCGATGTTGCCGAGACGTTCGCGCGTCATGTCTTCGAGGCTGCCGCGCACGGAATCGCCCACGATCAACGAACCCGTCAACACGGCGGTCGTCACGGAGGCGGCGATCACGACGGCGACATTCAATCGCCAATAATGGGCTAGGCTTCGACGCACCGCCCCGCCTCCAACCGCGCGTGTCTGGCGCACCGTTCGGCTAATCTGAGG
>JAQBWJ010000528.1 GCA_027625215.1 Candidatus Poribacteria bacterium | reverse complement strand
CATCTCATGTCTGGGATAGGAGGGAGAGGTTTCTCATGGAGCGCAACGATCGGTTTCCAGGACTCAGCACGATCGCCGGCGCGGCGATCACACTCGGTAAGTTGCTGATTGGACTCGGCTTGGTCGGCCTCATCATCGGATGCGTGCTGTTCGCCAAAGGGGTTTCGTCGGGCACGTCCGGTCCATTCGGAATCCGCGACACCGATGTCGAAGCGCAGTTGACCGGAGGGCTGCTGTTCGGCACAGGCGTGCTCGGTGGTGTCTTCGGTGTGATACTCCTCATCTTCGGGGAAGGAGTGGGCGTTATGTTCGCCATCGAGCAGAATACGCGGGGCTCCGCCCAGTACCTCGGGGAACGACCCAGACCGGAAATGCAAAGCGTCGAATCGCCCGACACGGATTCGAGCGAACCGACGCCCGTTCCCGCGTCGATGATGCGCCGCGCGGACGACGGAGAGACGTGATGTTCGCGCTCCGACAACGCCGACACCTGATTCTGCTGGCGTATCTGGGCGTCGCGATCGTCCTGATGCTGATTCACCCGATGTTCGCCGTCGTCGTCGTGCCGCTGATTCTGACGTCGTTTCGCAATGGTCTGTACCGGCTGTTCTTCAGCCAGACGAACTGCCCGACCTGCGGGAAGACGGTGCCGCTGGTCGGCTCGTGGCGTTGCGGTGGCTGCGGCTTCGTCCAGCACCGGCACGCCTTCCAGCCCTGCGCCAAATGCGGGCTGGGCGTCGGCGAGCTCCCCTGTCCCCACTGCGAACACGGCATGTTCCTATGAAACTTCCCGTGCGGCTGGGCGGACAGGAACCGTCGATCTTCGAGCGGCAGCGGCAGGAACTCGACCGTCAACTCACCGGCAGCGTCGAGCCGATCACGTCGTACGCCCGCGTGCGGGAGATCAAGGCGACGGCGGAACTGGCGCGCGGCAGCGGGCGTCTCCGACCGGAGCCGTATTTCGTCCCGCTGGAACCGCCTTTCGTCGAGTACGTCCACACCGACCTCAACGAGATCGACCGGTACACCCTCGACCTGCGCGCGCCGATCCTGACGACGCCGTGGGAGCGGTTCGTCGCGAAGTGGAAAGGCACCGACGGGGCGGTCCCGCTCGACTGGCGACCCGAAGAACGGAAGGCGACCGAGGAACCGGCGTTTCTGCGCATCGTCACCTCGAAGCAAGATCGGGTCGACCTCGAGAACGCGACGCAGTTTCTGATGTCGGTGCGACGACGGATCGGCTTCGAGGTCGTCGGGCACCGCCGCGAGGTCGCGATGCAGTTCTCCTGTCCCCAATCGTACGCGCAGGAACTCGCGGGGATTCTCCAGACGCACTACGAGGTGTCCGAGTTCCGGCTGGACGACGAAGACGCCCTGTGGCGCGTGGACGGAAAACGATCGTGGATCGCCGAGTACGGACTGGCGACCTCGCACATCGTGCCGCTGCGGACGCTGGACGGATTCTCCGTCGAACCGATGCAGGTGCTGATGGGCGTACTCGACGAGGTGGACGAAGACGAGGCGGCGGGACTTCAGATACTGTTCGAGCCGTGCCGATTTCCATGGACGCAGAACCTCCGCAAAGTCGTCGTGGACGAACTGACGCAGAAACCCATCTTCGAGGAGCCGGACCCCGTCGAGTGCGTGCGTCGGAAGATCGTCGTGCCGATGTTCGCGGTGTCGGTGCGCACGGTCGCGACGAGTCCGCGCCTGCTGGAACGGTTTCTCGCCTACGTCAACCCGTTCGCGACGGAGTACAACCGGCTCGTCCCGCTGACGGACGGCGTCGACGGCGACCTCTGCGCGCGGGGTGTCCTGGAACGGATGGCGTGGCGTCCGGGGATGCTCTGGAACGCCCACGAGTTGGTGTCGTTCGTGCACCTGCCGCCGGAATCGGTCTTCTCGGACAAATATGCACGGGTGAAGATCGCCAAGCGGCGCGCGGCGCTGGACCTGATCGAAGAGGAAGGCGGCGAAGGCGTGCTGCTGGGCGAGAACCTCTATCACAACCACGCGTACCGCGTGCGACTGTCGCCGGAGACGCTCAACAAGCACATGCTCGTGTCCGGTTCGACGCGGATGGGCAAATCGACGCTGGTGGGCAACCTCATCCTGTCGCTGGTCCGTCAGGACAAGGGGCTCTTCATCATCGACCCGAAAGGGAGTCTGGCGAAGACGGTCGCCCGGTCGATTCCCCCGGACAAGGTCGGCAAGACGGTCTACTTCAACCCCGCCGACCGGGAATTCCCCGTCGCCATGAACCTGATGCGGTTCGCCAAGCACTACGACCATCAGGAACTCATCAACGACCTCGTGTCGATCCTCGACAGCATCACCGTAACACTGATGCCGGCGACGCCCCGCATGTGGGAGCTGTTCTCCGGAGCGATGCGGTTCTTCCTCAAGCGCGCCGAGACGGACGAAGCGATCACGCTGCGGAACGTCCGCGACTTCTTCCACGATGCCGTTTACCGGGAGAAGATGATCCGCGAGATGGAAGACCGGGTCGAGAGGACGTACTGGGAAGCATACGAACAGAACCAGTCGCGCTCGCGGCAGCCGGACACGGCGGCGATGGGGCTGACTTCACGATTGGCGCAGTTGGTCGATGATCCGACCATCGCGAACATCCTGTGCGCCAAGGAGTGCCGGATCGACTTTCAGACTTTGTTTCGCGAGGAAGGCATCTTCATCGCCGATCTGGGCGACGTCGGCGAGCTCCGCAAGAACTTCCTCGGCAGGTTGCTCGTCGCAGAGGCGCAGTTGTCCTGCATGGCGCGTCCCGTCGAGGAGCGAACGGACGTGTTCTTCTTCATGGACGAGTTTCAGAACTACCAGACCTCCGCCTTCGAGGAGGTGTTGGCGCGCGGCGCGGAATACCGGATGAACATGACGCTGGCGCACCAGAACTATGCGCAGGTGGAACACAAGACGATGCAGGCGGTGTTGGGCAACGTCGGGACGATCGTCGCGTTCCGGGTGGGGGAGGACTACGCGGCGCGACTCGCGCGGTCGTTCGCGGGGACATGGGAGGGGACGGCGTTTCTGTCGCTGCCCGAATACGAGTGCCTCGTGAGGGTAGAGACATCGCACTTCTCCTTGCGCTCCTATTCGTCCGACGAGTATGCGGCGATCGAGGAGTTGGGCGACCTCCCCAACTCGCTGGACGCCGTGATCGCCCACACCCGGACGACGTACGGCGCGTCGCCCGACGACTTC
>JAQBWJ010000527.1 GCA_027625215.1 Candidatus Poribacteria bacterium | reverse complement strand
ACCGCTTCGGCTTTCCGCGCGTTCTTGTACTTCATTTCCCACGAGTAGCCCTCGTAACGGTCGAACCCGCGCGAGAACCATCGCCCCAGGTTGTCCGCCGCGACGGTGAAATAACCGTCCACTTGGAACAGTTGGGCAAGCGTCGGGATGTTTTCGTCCAAGTTTTTCTCACCGCCCTGCGTGATGATCTGGTGGGTCAGCACGTCTTTTCCGGTAAACAGCGTCGTATGACCGGGATGAGTCGGGATGTGCGGCGAAATACACGTCTCGAATACTGTGCCGTTTTCGGCGATGCGGTCGAGATAGGGAGAGGTGAGGCGGTCATGCCCATAGCACGAGAGGCTTTGGGCGCGAGTCGTGTCGAGGGAGATCAGGATGACGTTCATCGGTTTGGGCGCTCCGGGATTCTTCACTTCGTTCAGAATGACATTGTTGTACGGTGCGAGTCATGACAGCGGGAGTTTGATACGTCGTCCCTCTCTCGCGGACTGGTACGCCCCCAAGATCATCTCGATGCACGCCTTCCCCTCACGCGCTGTCGCGTGCGGCTTCGACGGGTCGTTCAGGTAGTCGATGAAGGGGCGGGCGACGGCGGCGATCCGCGCGCCGTGACCTTCCGGCAGCGTGAAGCCCAAATCCTGCCAACCCTTCTCCGCTTCAGCGTGAAGGTACATCTTCAACCCGATGGGATGAGGAATGCCCTTTATCATCATCGACGGACTATCGTCGTGGTTTTGGATGAGGACGCCCTTCTCGCCGTACACCTCCGTCGTGTTCTCGCCCGCCCATGTGACGGACGAGTTCAACAGGATCGACATGGCGCCGTTCGGATAGCGATAGATCGCGCATCCGGTATCATCGGGCGCAACATTGGTGAGAATGTTGTCGATTTCCGCCATCACGCTGACCGGACTGCCCATCACCCATAGCAAGAAATCCGCCGCGTGCGAGGCGTCGTCCATCCACATTCCCATGTTTTTTACAGGGTCGATGTGCCAAGAGGTGTGAAACGACTCGTGAAACAGCACGGGGATACAGTGACGGCGGCGGATCACCCCCACCTTGCCGAGCGTCCCGTTCTGCACCAACTCGCGGATTTTCCGGTTCATCGGGTCTTGGCGCATCTGATAACCCATCGAAAACTTGACCCCTGTTCGGTCTACGTCGTCGATGATCTGATCGCAGTCGGTGAGCGATAACGCCATCGGTTTTTGAAGTAGGATGTGTTTCCCGGCGTTCGCGGCGAGCCGCACCATCTCCGCGTGGCGATTCGTCTCGATGGCGATGATGACGGCGTCGATGTCGTCGCGGGCGACCAACGCTTCCGCTGATTCGACAAACTCCATGCCGAACGCTTCAGCCTGTTGTTTACCGCGCGTCGTGTCGTCGTCCCAACTGGCGACGAGATGGGCGTCGTCAAACGTCCTGATCTGATGGCAGTAGGCGTTCACATGTCCGTGCGCGAAACTGATGATTCCGATTCCGTGACTCGGCATCCTGTCTCCCATTTCAAGCGGCGGTGATGGTGGTTGTGCCGCGCGTATTTTGAGCGAAGCCGCCTCCGTGAATCAACCCGCCTCAGCGTTTTCGCGCGACAATCGCCAACCACATGTCGTTCGAGTTGGGCGATGTGGCAGCGACTGCGCCGTTATCCACAGACAACGCCGATTCAGGCGCAAACGCGCCCTTCTCCACGTCGAACCAACGAATTGTCGCCGACGGTGCGCCTTCGATGTTCAACCCGACCGAGCCGCCTTTCGGGAAGTAGAGGGCAACCGCATCGTCGTTCGCCAAGCAGTATGCTTCGTTGTCGGCGCGGTCGGAGAAGAGATCGGGGCTTGGTTCGGACGTAAATACGTCGAACGCGCCGAACAGGGCGGTCGCCGAGCGCATCGCGTTTTGGGCAAGACCATCGCCGCCGCTGCCGCCCGGCGGTCGATGGAACCGAGTCGAAGCGCATCCGCCGAGCAGGTTCTGCCACCAGCGGTCAAGCCCGATCAGTGGGTCGTTCGGCAGCCCGCCGCCCTGCCGCTGATACACCTTCACGTTGTTCATCGGTCGGATGCCGCCGGGATGCTCCGCCAGCATCTCCCGATACCACATGAGGCGGTCGTAGTGTGTCTGCTCAATCTGCCAGTTGTTCTGCGAGATATCCGTAAACCCGAACACGTCTTGATTGTTGTACGTTCGCGCGTGAATCTCGTGCCGGATATCCCAAGGGTCCCACATCTCGGTGACGTAGGCGTTCACGCCCTTCTTCTCGGCTTCTCGGCGAATGAACCGCCCCCAGTAGAGACACCACGATTCCGGCGCCATCGTTTCGTTGTCGATGCAATAGAGGACGTTCGGGTATTGAAGGGCGATATCCGTGACTTGTTGCGCGAAGACGCGCTGATATTTTAGCGCGAGCGGGTCGTCGTTCTCGTCGGGAGCCGTGAAGAAAAATGGTTGCGCTCCGCGATACGGTTGATCGTTCCAACTCGTCGGGAGCCGGGTGTTCTCCGTCGAGTAGTTGACGTTGTTCTTTGGGTTGAACGGGTTGTCTTCCCAGTAAACGCCGTAATAATCGAACGTCGCCCACAGTTCAATCTGGACGATGACACCGCGTTTCTGCGCTTCCTTTAACGAGTACTCGAAGCGGTCGAAGAAGGCGGGGTTGACTCGTTCCAAGTCGTATTGTCCGTCGTCGTTCGTCAAAAACGGCGGCACATTGCCGGGATCGCGCCACGAGAGCGTCGAGCGGATATAGTTGCCGCCGACGCGCTCGTACATCGCCATGTTTTGGTCGAACAGTTGCGGGTCGTTGAACAGGTTGTCCTCGTCCGAGCCGCCGACCAATAGGATCGGCTTGCCGTCGTACTGCCAGTAGCGCGGGTTCGCGTCGTAAGGGCGTATCCGCCCATCGTCGGCGACTGCGCGGAGTGGCGCGATCGCCAACAACATCACCGCCAAGACTGAGATCGCCGCAATGATCATCCCCACCAAATCCTTTCTGAAATGAGTTCTCGCTCTGAAATGAGTTCTCGCTTCCAACCGTGCTCTCCTCGCGCAAATTGTGAATTGCCGTCATTCTCGGACAGGATCGTCTCCGTGACAACGCACTTCAGCTGCAAATTAGGGTCATTCGGTTTGCATCAGGTTATCTTTGTGTCGGTTTGCATCATTTCGATTCGCAGTGGAACAGGTAATCGTCTGTTCCATCGAAATACTCACTGTTCATGGGCGT
>JAQBWJ010000526.1 GCA_027625215.1 Candidatus Poribacteria bacterium | reverse complement strand
CTCGTTCACGAGCGCGGGGAGGATGTTGCGTACCGCTTGGGGCAGCACGATGACGCGCGTCGTCTGGCGGGAGGTCAGTCCCAACGCGCGCGCGGCTTCCACCTGTCCCGGATCGACCGACTCGATGCCCGCGCGGAAGACCTCCGCCATGAACGCGCCGTAACACAGTCCGAACGCGAGCACCGCCGCCCAAAACTCGTGGATTTTCACCCCGTGTCCGACGATGCCCTGCATCCCGAAGAAGATGAACAGGATCAGCACGAGGAGGGGGATGCCGCGTATCACCTCGATATACGCGCCGGACGCCCATCTCAGCGGGGCGATGCGGGAGAGGCGCGCCGTCGCCAAGAGGAACCCCAGCGCCAGTCCCGCAATCAACGCGCAGACAAGCAGTTGCAGCGTGATCGAAAGACCGCCGAGCAGGTAGAGCAGTCGGCTTGTCATGGAGGAGTGAGAAGTGAGGAGCGAGAAATGAGCGCTGCGTGGAGGTATCGGGAGTTCGACAATAGGTGTCCAACGTTGTCGGACACATCGACCACCCTCACCCTAGCCCTCTCCCTCGAAGGGAGAGGGAACCCGATGTGTCGCGCCGCAGCGAATGGTAGGCAATGCGCGCAGTCCCCGACGAGGTTCACGCCGCGCATATCGAGATGGCTGCCGACCACTCGTTTCTCACTCCTCACTCCTCACTCCTTCACCCTACTTGATCTCGAAAAGGACTTCGACGGTCACCGTGACGGTCAGTTCGCCCGTCTCAATCGGCACCTCGCCACCGGCGGCGGAATCGTAGGAGCCGCGATTGGTCGGAGACTCGAACCCGCCCGCTTCGGTGATGCGGACGACGCTGCCGAGTTTTTCTCCGGCGGCGGACACCATGCCCTCCGCTTTGGCGCGGGCGTCTTCGACGGCTTTCGTGCGCGCTTCATCGCGGAACGCGGTGAAGTCCTCGCGGGTGAAGACGACGCTGCCGATGTCGTTCGCGCCCGCGCCAATCGACGCTTGAAGGATGCCGCCGATCACGTCGAGGTTGCGGGCGGTGACGCGGACGCTGTTGTTCACCTGATACCCGACGATGATCGCCGTGTTGTTTTGATAGTCGCGTTGCGGGTAGATGTTGAACGCGGTCGTCTGAACGTCTTTGTCTTCGACGCCGAACGACTTGATCGCGGCGATGACCGAAGCGGCTTTCGCGTTGTTCTCATCGACGGCGACTTGGGCGTCCGCGTTGAACGTCTGCACGCCGATCTGGAGATAGGCGATATCGGGTTCCACCATGACCCGACCCGTGCCGACGACGCGAACACCGTCTTCCACGTCGGTGGGCGATTCGTAAAAGGCGCATCCGGCGACAACCGCCGCGAACAGGGCAAGCGTTACGGTTGAAACGAGCGAGACGCGAACATTGCGCGTCGTCATAGAGCGTGTTCTCCTCAGCATATCAAGAAACATGGTTAGGGCGTGCCCGCGATCCACTTCCGATGGAGCGCGTCGTGCGTGCCGTCCGCCTTGATCTCCGCGAGCGCGTTGTTGATGCGTTCGGCAAGGTCGCTCTGATCGAGGCGCATGGCGATGCCGTACTGCTCCTCGGTCAGCAGATCGCCGACGATGGCGATGCCGCCGCGCGCCGCCGCAATCGACCTTGAGGTCGGCTCGTCGTTGATGACCGCATCGACCGTGCCGTTGGTCAGGGCGATGAAGGCGAGGTCGATGGTGTCGTACTCGGAGAGTACGGCGTTTTCGATCCTCTGCGCCTCAATCGAGCCTGTCGTCCCGGTCTGAACGCCGATCTTCCAGCCGATCAGGTCGGCGGGTGTCGAGACGCCCTCAACGCCTTCGCGGACGGCGATCACCTGTCCGGCGATGTAGTACGGGTCGCTGAACAGGAACGTCTTTTTGCGCTCGTCCGTGATCGTCATCGCGGAGATGATCGCGTCGAACGAGCTCGATTGCAGCCCCGCCAACGCGCCGACGAACGGCTGATTCACGAACTCGACCTCGAAACCGGCGCGTTTGCCGATCTCGGTGAACAGGTCGATGTCGTACCCGACGATTTGGCGGTTGTCGTCGAGATACTCGAACGGTTGATACGAGGCGTCCGTCGCCACGACGATCTTATCGTCCCGTTTTTCCACCTTCGAGCATCCGACACCGCACGCGATCAACGCCGCCGCCACGACCATCACCAAACGTTTCATCCCGGCGCCCTTTCCATGATTGGGGGGAAGCCCAATTATCGGCGCGGGATGAAAACGAAGTCAAGGAACGCAACGGTGACGGCATGTTCAACGGGGAAAAGACCGTCCCCGATTACGTCAACGGGATAAGTTGAGGATGGATTTGAACAATGAAGGGGTTTAGATGGCGGCGGATGAGCGGCATACGGCACAGCGCGCCGAACCAACGACCGCGCGTCGTCTCGCGCATGTAGGCGGCGTGCGAGACGTTTGCGATGCCGGGATGCCACGAGGCGATCGCGCGGGGATGCGAGACGCCCCAAGGCATCGGCTGACGGATGCCGACCGCGCGAAGTCCCTCATGGAACGACGCCCATCTCGAAATGAGCGGCGGGATCGTGTCGAAAAGGAACGTTGCGGCGGGGAACCGCTCGATGACTCGAACGAACCACTCGCGCACCTGAGACGGCTCGGCGTAGTAAAGAACGCCCTCCGCGACGACCATCAACGGTTGCGCGTCGGGCACGGCTTCCATCCATTCGGCGCCGAACGCGGAACCTTGCGCGTCGATGACGTTCGGCGGTTCTTCGATGAGGTCGCGGCGGAGGCGCATCACGGGAGCGAAATCGACATTGATCCACGTCGCGCGGGGCGCGTTCAAGCGGAAGTGGCGCGTGTTCAACCCGATGCCGCGTTGGACGACGGTCGCGGTGGGATGCTCATTTAAAAACGCGGCGACACGGCGGTCCATCTCGGCGGCGCGGACGGCGCACACGTCCAGCGTGGCGAGTCCGTCGAACCGATGGAAGGGGTAGTCGATGCGCTCCGCCAATGCGACGGCGGTCGGGTCGCGCAGGAGTCCGTCGGGGCGGCGCGTTTCAACAGCGCGGGCGTACAGCGTCAGCAACGCCGTTTCCGAGACGCCTTGAAGCGATGCGACGGACGTTTTCATCCTGAGTGCTGACATGCACTGATTGTTGCATCTCTCACCGAGGTACTAAGTAGATCGTCATAAGTTCCTGAACAGTCAACCAACCCCGTGTCATTCTGAGG